>JAIOAS010000184.1 GCA_019873725.1 Chloroflexota bacterium
CAAAGACTATATCATTCACAAGCAGCACGGAAACGCCTTCGAGGATACCCCTCTGGGAGAAACGCTGCGCTCGCTCCACGTCGATACCGTGGTCGTCACCGGCCTCGTCACCCATGGATGCGTGAAAGCTACGTGTATCGGCGCGCAGGAGGCAGGCTTCAATGTGATTCTGGTTCAGGATGGGCACAGCAGCTTCAGCAAAGATGCCACCGATCTGATCGAGAAGTGGAACGAGAAACTGAGCGCCAGGCAAGTCGCAGTGCGACCAACTGCGGAGATAACGTTCGGTTGAGTCACAAACATCGCACTTCTGCCATATAGTTCTTGGATGTCCTCTCGACTTCGGACTATCCGACTCAGGACTATAGACTACAACAAGGAGACTGAACAATGACAAACGATATGTTGAGCTATTACACCCAACCCGGCCCGATGACCGATCCCGGCCCTTACGCGCACCTGTTCGATGGCCTGCCCACCGACATCCCGGCGCTGGTGAAGACGCTGCAAGGCGTGATGGTCCACATCTTCTGGGCGGGCAGCTACGGCCTGGAGTTGACCGACGAGCGCAAGGCCGAAGTCAACTTGCGCACCGTGGAAAAGCAACTGGCGCGCATCCTGGAACTGGACGACCGCCCGCTCACCGAGGCGCGACCGCACGAGCGCAAACTCGTCGGCAACTGCCGCGACTTTTCCGTGATGATGACGGCGATCCTGCGCCACCAGGGCGTCCCGGCGCGGGCGCGCTGCGGCTTCGGCACGTACTTTATCCCCGGACACTATGAGGATCACTGGGTTGTCGAATACTGGAATGCCGAACAGGCGCGCTGGGTGCTCGTGGACGCCCAACTCGACGCGATGATGCAAGAGGCGCTCAAGCTGGACTTCGATCCGCTGGACACGCCGCGCAGCCGCTTCATCGTCGGCGGGGACGCGTGGCAGCTATGCCGCAGCGGCAAGGCCAACCCCGACGACTTTGGCATCTTTGAGTGGCACGGCATCGAGTTCGTGCGCGGCGACCTGCTGCGCGACTTCCTCGCGTTCAACAAAGTCGAAATCCTGCCGTGGGACGGCGGCTGGGGCTACCTGGTCGAGCTGGCGCCGGAGCAAGTCGAACCGGTCTACGCGCTGATGGACCGCGTCGCTGCGCTGACGCTGGCCGACGACTTTGCCGCCATTCGCGCGCTGTACGAGGCAGACGCTAACTTCCACCCACCGGCGGAGTGGTAAGAATTACGAATCACGAATCATGAATCATGATTCGTGATTCATGATTCCTCAAGGAAGGAGAACGGTAATGCCATTCAAGCCACACGTATTTCAGGAGAACATCGCGGGGCGCGTGCCTGAGACGACGGCAGAAATCCTGGCGCAAGCTTGCGGCGACTACGACACGCTGACGACGCCGCTGCAAAGAGCGCGCTGCATCAAAACAATGATGGATGCGTTGGATCAGGCTGTGGACGGACCCACTCGCCAGGCCATCATGCAAGCCTGTGGCAGGCAATGCATCGGCGCGAGCACGCTCGACAAGGCGCGCAAACTCGCCAGAACTGCCGCCGATCTGGACGACCTGCTGGTGAAGTTGAACCAGGTTCACATCGGCGGCGGACATTTGCGGCGTGAAGGCGATGTCATCCACGCTACATACGTCCGTTGCTACTGCGGTTCGGTGAACCAGACCAAAGCGCCGATCTCCGCCACCTACTGCCAGTGCTCCTGCGGCTGGTATCGCCAGCTCTTCGAGACGCTTCTGGAACGACCGGTCACAGTCGAACTTGTCGGTTCCATCATCCAGGGTGACGAAAGTTGCCAATTCAAAATCATGATTCGTGATTCATGATTCTTTGAGGAGTATGACCAATGAAACACGAAATCGGCATCACCCAACCACCCTACCTGATCGAGGATTGGCCGGGCAAGTACACGGTCTTTTCGTGGCTGGAATACGTCATCACCACGCCCAATCCGATCTTTCTGGTGACCACGCGCAAGGCCAACGGCGCGGGGAACGCCAACCTGCACGCTTGGGGCTTTCTGGTGGGCGAAGGCGAGCACTACTCGTCGCTATTGGCAATGCTCAACTACACGCATACCTACGCCAACATCCTGCGCGAGGGCGAATGGTGCCTCAACTTCCCCTCGGTCGAGCTGCTTCCGCAGTGTACCGAGACAATCCGCTGCAACGGGCCGGACAACGATGAGATCATCGACGCGGGCCTGACCGTCGAACCTGCGCAGACGGTGCAAGCGCCGCGCATCGCCGAGTGCGCGATCAACGTGGAGTGCAAGCTGGCCTGGCATCGCCCGCTGCACGAAGGCAGTCAGTGGCATCTGTTCGTGGGACATGTGCAACACGTGGCGATGGACGAAAGCGCAATGGTCGTCACGCCGGAGCAGCGCATCGCCAACCTGGGGCTGATGTACAATGTGCGCGGCACCGTCAACCCCCTCAACGGTGAGTTCTACGGGCCGAATACGCTGGGACTGCTCAACCAGGTGCGCCGCATCACGCCGGACGCGCCGGGGATCAACCAATCGTCTTTATGACAGGATTTTCAGGGAAAAAATCCACCACGAATCTTCACGAATCCACACTAATTTTTCCTATTGGTGAAAATTCGTGTGGATTCGTGGTTCGGTCAAAGAGGAGGAAAACTATGGAACCGACATTTGTCGATCTGGACGCATTTACCGAGAAGGTGGCGAAATGACCACGCCGGCAGACTACCACATCAGCCCGATGCGCGTGCTGACTATGCGCGAGCAATCCTTCTTCTACGTCGCCTGCCCGCCGACCCCCATGGCGGCTCTCGACGAAGAACTCGAACGGTTGATGCCGCTGCTCGAAGCGGCGCAGGCCGAGGCTCACGTGGGCGACGGCGCGCCGGTCATCACGCGCTACTATCCCACCGCCGAGCCGAACATCTATATCATGGAAGTCGGCGTTCCGGTCAAGCCGGATGCGCAACCTGCCGGCGAAGCGCAGGTGCAGATGCTGTCGTCCTGTCGCTGCGCAGCGGTCCTTTACTGGGGCAGTCTGGAACACATCGGCGAAGCCTACGGCGCGCTGACGCAGGCCGTCAAAGACGCCGGGCTGGAACTCACCGGCGAAGGTCAGGAGTGGTACTATCACTTCGAGGGGGACAATTCGCCCAACAACGTCATCGGATTGCACATGAAAATACTGTAGCGCGAGTTGGCAACTCGCGCTACAAAGTTCCCATCGAGCACCTCGAAAAGACGCTGGCCGGCCTGGGCTTGACCCCACGCACCTGGTCAAAGTCAACGTCTGGCGCAAGCACATCCAGGACTTAGTCGAAATGGAGCGCCTGTTCCACAACCACTTCGCCAAAGATCAATTCCCGGCGCGGATGACGGCGACAACGGAGTTCATCGACGCCGATTGCCTGTTAATGATCGACGGCATCGCGTACAACGCGGCGAGCCCTTCAAACTATTGGACGATCCGCGGTTCTTGCGCGCCATCCGGGATCTAACGATCCCTGGCAAGCATAAAGCGGGGAGCTATATCAGTCACCCGGCATCAGAGTTAGCGCCGAAGCTCTATGCCTCGGCGCTGATTTCATGAAACGGAACTTCGCACTTGTCGTAACAAAAAACCGGCGTTATACTTGACACAAGATACAGGGACGGAAATCCGTCATCAGGAAACGCAGCATACTGTGGGAGGTAGACCGGTGAACAATTGGGAATCGAGTTTGGGGCATCGTCGACGGTGCCCTGTCAGTGTTGTCAAAGACAAAGAAATCCACTATTGGACGATAGTAGTACGTGGATTCTTGGCGATTGTGCTCTTGTTAGCGACCGGCGGCTGGATAGCGCCGGTCGTTGTCGTTGCTGCGCCAACCACACCCACCAACGGCGCGACCTTCAATATCACCTGGGGGACGCCGCCGAGTTGTCTGGAACCACCTCCTGAAGCCGTGACGGCTCTTGACTACGCCGCGTCGCTCTGGGGAACGTGGATTTCCTCCACCGTACCTATCGAGGTCTCAGTCTGCTGGACACCGAATCTAAGCAGCGGAGATACGCTGGGAACCGGCATGCCTTCGAAGTACATCTACAACTTCTCCGATGCGCCTCAGGTGAACACGGCTTATCCCATTGCGTTAGCCAACGCGCTCAGCGGCAGCGATCTCGATGTCACACGGGGAGATATGACGCTGCAATTCAAGTCGGATGAGGATTGGTCGTATGTGACGACGACAACACACCTCGCCGCGCCCACGGCGACGTATGACTTTGTCGCGGTAGCGCTGCACGAGCTGGCCCACGGGTTGGGCTTCATCGGCAATATGTATGAAGACTCCAACGTCGGCTTTTGCGGTAATGGATTATATTGGTTTCTCTACGGCTCCTGCCCCACCCCCTACGACCGGTTCGCCGTGGACAGCGCCGGCGTCGCCCTCTTGAGTTACTTGCCTAATGATCCCTATGCACTGGCTGCTCGACTCAAAGGCGACGCCAACTTCGGGGGGCCGAATACCAACGCAACAAACGGAGGGACAGCAGCCAAACTTTACACGCCAATGAATTGGCAACGCGGCAGCAGTCTGTCCCACCTTGACCCGACTGCTTTCGGATCAAGCGCCAACCATCTGATGACGCCCTTCTACAGCGACGTGACGCGCCATCCCGGCCCGGTGACGCTGGCGATCTTCCAGGATATGGGCTGGCTGCGCGCCGACGGCGTTCCCAACGTCGTCACGTCCGGCCCGCTGTTCATAGGCGCCGGGCAAGTCGTTTCGATGACCGGCGGCCTCGTCTGGTCAGGGTACGCCGGGCAGCCGATCACCTACACCTGGACGGCGACGGAGCAAATCACGGTCACGCACCCCGGTCTGACGACCGGCGACAATGTGACGTTCACCTGGGAAACGTCGGGCGAAAAGCGCATCGCGCTCGCCGCCACCGACGGCGTCACGGCGGCCCACGCCACGCGCGCGGCGCTCGTCTATGATGTGACGGCCAGCGGTGCGACGCAGGGCGACACCAACCGCGCCTACATCTTCAACGCTGTCATTTCCCCAACGATCACGATCTTCCCCATCACCTACACCTGGGAAGCGACCGACAAAGCCCCCATCGTCCATGCCAACCTCTACCAGACCTACGACAGCGCCGCCTTCTCCTGGACGCTACCGGGCACGAAAACCATCACCATCACCGCCGCCATGGCCGGAGCGACGACATACGACGTCCACGAGATCGTGATCAAGGGACTGGTACTGGACAAACACATCTTCCTGCCCCTCGTGTTAAAGTTGTAGCGCAAGCTGTTAGCTTGCGCCTGTGGCAAACTGACAGTTTGCCCTACCATTTTCAGGGAGCGTGATGATGAACCGACATAAATCTTTCCTATGGATTGTAGCCATTAGCCTGATGATGTTCGGTGGACTGCTGTTGCCCGGCGCGACGCCGCGTTCTGTGGCAGCACAGACCCCGCCGCCAGCCTCTTCCACCGAAATGGACGTCGCCGCGACGTACACCACCGCCGCCATCGGCGATCCGGTTTCGGTCGAAAAGGACGCAGAAGGCTACACCGTCTGGACCTACGAGTATCCCGGTAGCTGGTGCGTGCCGTTCTCGCGGCTGCGCTGGCCCTTCAACATCGGCGCGCAGGATCCGACCGAATTGAGCGAGACTTCATTGACCTTCACCTTCTCCGAAAAACCCTACGACTTCAACTCGGACGGCAGCCCGAAATACAGCGATCCCACCTGGGCCGTGGCGCTCAACGGCAAACCCGGCGCGTGGGTGGATGGTGCGTTCACCGGCGAGTGGAACATCATCGGCTCGATCGGAACGATTCCCTGGTGGCCTGAGAAAATCCCTGTAGAACAGGAAGTTCCATTCGATTACACCGAGTTGATTGACGGCGAGAATAATGTCTGGTTCCAGCAGCAGGACTTCTGCGGCTGCTCCGGGCTGCCGGATTGTTCCTGCACATGCTATGAACTGACCAAGATGCAACTGCGCGCGTATGCCGAACTGAGCGTTGAGGATGTGTGGCCTGCTGACGATACGCGCAACGTCCCCGTGCAGCCAGACGCCGCCACAACGCTCCCCGAAATTCGCGTCAGTTTCACCACGATCGTTTCTGAAGCCACCGTGAACGAAAACACGTTCCAGGTGTACTATCTCAACGATAAACAAGAGCCGGTCTACGTGGCCGGGAAGCCGCGCCGGATCAACGAGGTCGAATATGCCTTTGTCCCCTCGGCGCCGCTCAGGGACGGCATCCGCTACGAGGCGCACATCTGGGGCGAGACCGACGCGCTCATCTTGAATCACGATGACTGGGTCCAGGACCTGAGCGGCGGTCCGCTGGAAATCGGCGAAACCTGGTCGTTCTGGACGCTCCCGCAACTTGAGGTGCGGCTGGAACCGGTGCAGGTGCTCGAAGACGAAACCCTCGTCGTCGGCAAACCCACCGCGCTGCGCGTGTTCCTCGCCAGCGCCAATTTCTACCCCGATGTGTGGTACAAAGATTTATGGGAATACGTGGATGTAGAGGACGTTCAGTTGACGTGGGCGTCGCCTTCAGGTGCGCCCCTGGAAACTGCATCGTGGCGCAGCAATGGAACGGACTGGCACTTCGACTACACGGAAGAGACCGCGCGGCGTTACCGCCTCAACGACAAGGCGACGCGGCTCGCCTCACAGGACAGCGTCAACTACTACGGCTTCACCCCGGCAGAAGTGGGGCCATACCTGATCCGCGCATCCGTCACCGTGCGCGACAGTCACGGCAAACCGCAGCGGTTCGCCGGTGTGGAGACGCGCAACGCCGTCCAGACGCGCTGGCTGAATGTTCACTCGCGCGCGCTGGCGGTCGGCGAGGATTACGGCAAGAAAGGCGTGGCCAATCTGAGCAACGTCGCCCTGGGCTACCGCAGCGGCGTGCAGGCCATCTACCCGGTCCCCAACGTGGGGCTGGCGCAGCCCGCCAGCGCCGTCCCCTACTACGCGCCGATAGGCTCCCTCGTGTGGAGTTCCGCGCCGGCCGGCGATATGCAACTTCTGAAAGCCCTGCTGGAACTGAACGCCATGTGCGCCGCCACCTCCGGCTGCGATTTCATGGTCGGCTATGCGCCGGTAGCCTGGCTGGGCGACATCGGCCTCACCTCGCCGCGCCAGTCGTGGTACAGTATGCTGGCGCAGAATGCGTACTCCAGCCATTTCCGCTACATCACCGCCCACGAAGCCGGGCACCTGTACGGCTTCGAGCACGACACGCGCCAGGGCGGATCGGGGTACGACGTGCGCGCGCGCGCAGACCGCCGCATCAGCACGGCCCTCATGGAGCCGCGCAACTCGAAAACGCTGACGACTATCAACAGCTTTATGAACGTTGATCCGGTGGAATCGCCGCCGCCGGAGCGGCTGTGGATCGAGTGGATCAACTATCGCTCGCTGCTGAACCGGTTCACCACCGCCTCGCGGGCGTTCTACCAAACCACGCTGGCCGATCCGCTGCTGCTGGCGACCGGCCTCATCACCCCCACCACCGGTGAGGTGGAACTCGATCCCTGGTACCGGCTCGAACCCGGCGAATTCGAAGCGCCACCTGCCGGACCGTACCGCCTCGTCTTCCTGGACAATGCCGGACAAGAAATCGTCGGCTACACGCGCGCGTTCAGCACCTCCACGTCCCTGCAATACGCCAACCGGGACACACGGGACATCCCGCCCGACGCGCCCGCGCCCTTCGCGCTCAAAGTCCCCCACCCCGCCGCCACAGCGCGCATCCAGATTCGCCGCAACGACCCCGACGAACTTCTGGCCGAACGGACGGTGAGCGCCACCCCACCCACGATCAGCATCACCCCGCCGGGGAGCGCCACCTGGACCGGCCCGCAGCCCATCGCCTGGGAAAGCGATCCCGGCGAGACGCGGCACTACCTCGTCCAGGTCTCCACCGACAACGGCACAACGTGGGAAGCGCAGGCCATTCACCTCCCCGGCACGGTCTTCACGCTGGAAACAGCCAGTCTGCTCAATACGACGCAGGCGCTCGTCCGCGTCCTCGCCACCGACGGCCTCAACACCGCCAGCGCCACCGCCGGGCCGTTCACCATCGCCAACCCCGTGGGTGTGGACTACGTTTCCCCCGCGCCGGACGCGATGAACGTCAACGTGGATCAACCGCTGTACGCCGGATTCCGCGCGGCAATGGACCCGACGACCATCCACAGCGCCACCTTCACCCTCTCCGGCGGGCCGTATGGGACGGTGCGCGGCCTCATCCGCTACGACGCCGAGAGCCGCGAGGCCACCTTCATCCCGCAAACCCGGCTGGCGTACAGCACCACCTACACAGCGCACGTCAGCGCCGCGATCCAAACCCTCGACGGGACGCCGCTGGCGGCAGGCGCGACCTGGAGCTTCACCACCGAGCCAGACGTCTCCCCGCCGCGTCCCACCTTGCTCTCCCCGCCGCACGGCGCGCTCGACGTCCCCCGCAACACGGTCGTCGCCGTGGCGTGGGATCGCCCGCTGGACGCGAGCACACTGAAAACGGCGACCTTCAACATGGCGGAGATGCGCGGCGCAGTGGTCAACGGCAGTGTCGCCTACGACGCCGCCACACGCACGGCGACCTTCACCCCAGATGCGCTCCTCGCGCCGTACACCACCTACGTCGTCACCCTCACCGCCGGAATCTCGGACACGCTGGGGAACGCCACCTTCGATCCCACCGTGTGGGCCTTCACCACCGGCAATACGACCTCGACATTGGCGCTCACCGGCAGCTATGCGGATTGGGGCGCAGATGCGGACGGCGACGGCCTGTACGAGCAGCTCGTCATCCGCGTGGGCGTGCAGGTCACGGCGACCGGCGAAGCTGTGTTGAGCGGGTCTCTGGCAGACCCGGACGGCGGCGGGATCGCCTGGGCCTACGTCACCCGCACCCTGACCACCGGCGCGCACTTCCTCGACCTGGCCTTCGACGGCGCCGCCATCGGCGGACACAACTCGGACGGCCCGTACACCCTCACCGACCTGACGCTGACGCACATCATCAGCACTGCCGCCCTCACGCCAACCACGTCACAGCGCGACGCCTACCGCACCTTCGCCTATCCTGTCAGTCGCTTCCCCGCGCCGCTGCGCTTTGGCGGTCTGCCCGACGTGGTCCTGATCCCAGGCACGCTAACGCTCAACGCCTTCAACGTCCACGATTACGTGCAACACATCACGCGGACGAGCGAGCAAATCAGCTACACGGTGATGCTCAACACCAATCCCAAAATGGACGTAGCCTTGCAGACCTCCGGCGCAGTGTACCTCACACCCGAAGCGTACTGGCAAGGTCGCACGCTCATCACCATCCGCGCCAGCGACGGCACCTACACGGCGCAGGACACCTTCGCGGCTACCGTCGGCTGGCCGCACACAGTCTACCTGCCGGTGGTCTTGCGCGGCGGTAGTCCCGCCCCGCGCGATGCGTGGATCACCAAGTTCAATGACGGTTTCGAATCCGAGACCCTCGGCTGGAATAATTACTACTGGGGATTCAAGGACGGCGATCCGCCGCCAGGAGGCTTTGGAGTTTACTATTGGGATTTCAGCGATTGTCGTGTCTATGCCGGGGGGAAAAGCGCCTGGGCCTACGGCGGCGGCGACGACGGCGACCTGCTGCCCTGTGGCGCGCCCTATCCCGATGCTTACACGTTGGGAACCATCATGTACCAGGCGATGCCGATCAACCTCAAATACGTCGCCAAAGGCACGTACAGCGCCAAAGTGTGGACCAATCTGGCGCCGGACGACGAGGTCTGTCTCAAAGTCGCCGTCATTGAAGGGGATAGCTGTCAGCATGAGTATGGCGGCCCTATCGGGGATTATTACGGCGTCTGTCGCACCGGCGTGACGAACGGGTGGGAAGACCTGACACTCGACCTGAGCAACGTCCCCACGCTGGGCAACGTGTTGGGGCAGAAAAGCGTGTGTGTGCAAGTCGCTTTTGAGGCGGATATCGGGGATTCGCGTCCCGAAGGTGCTTATGTGGACGATGTGAATATGCGCATCTGTCCGCAGGGGTTAACCGGATACTGCGCCACACCATCTGCTACGACCGTCAGACTGGATACCCCTCCTCCAGCCACCGAAGTTCCGGCAACGATGACGATTGCTACAGGCAACATCGGCGGCTACCCG
>JAIOAS010000185.1 GCA_019873725.1 Chloroflexota bacterium
GGGCGTGCCGGCGTTCATCAAAGCCTGGATGTTCGCGTCATCCTGTGGCTGCACGCCCACGCGGCACGTACTGCCGAACGCCGTGATCTTCGCGTGCTTCAAGTCAAGCTCACGCACGCGTTCGAAATAGGCCATGTCCTTTGGATTCGACCCCGGCCAGCCCCCCTCAATGTAGTGTACGCCGAGATCGTCCAGCAAACGTGTGACTTTGAGCTTGTCTTCGACCGAAAGCGAAATCCCTTCTGCCTGCGTGCCATCGCGCAGCGTCGTGTCATACAACCATATTTGTTCGCACATACTCTCTTCCTTTTCCACAAACAACAAACGGTAGACGGGCTTTTTTTCTTCCCGTCTACCGTTTACTGTCTGCCGTCTATTGTTCCTGCAAACGTTCTCGCGTATACGGGACCAACCCTCCCGCCTGAATAATGCCCATAATGAACGGCGGGAACGGCGAGGTGTGATATATTTCCCCCGTGCGGGCGTTGGTAATCGTCCCCGCCTCCAAATCCACCGTGAGCGCATCCCCCTGCTGCGCTCCGGCGACGGCCTCCGGGCACACCAGAATCGGCAGGCCGATGTTGATCGCGTTGCGGTAAAAAATACGCGCAAAGCTTTCGGCGATGACGCACGACACGCCCGCCCCCTTGATCGCCAGCGGCGCGTGCTCCCGCGACGACCCGCAGCCGAAATTCTCCCCGCCAACGATGATGTCGCCGGGCTGCACCGCGCCCGCGAAGCTCGTGTCGATGTCCTCCATGCAGTGCCGCGCCAGTTCCTCCGCGGTGGACATATTCAAATACCGCGCCGGAATGATCGCGTCGGTGTCCACGTTGTCACCGTATTTCCAAACCTGACCGCTTAATGCCATAAATCGCTCCTTAATGCTGCAAAATGCAGGATACAAAATGCAGGATGCAGGATGCAGGGTTTCCGTTCTTGCTTCTTGCCTCTTGCCTCTTGCTTCTTTAGATGACCTCGTCTGGATGCACGATGCTTCCCGCGATGGCCGAGGCCGCCGCGACCGCCGGGCCGCTCAGGTAGACTTCGCTGTCGGGATGTCCCATGCGCCCGCGGAAGTTGCGGTTCGTCGTGCTGATGGCGCGCTCACCGGCAGCCAGGATGCCCATGTGCCCCCCCAGGCACGGCCCACACGTCGGCGTGCTCACTACGGCTCCGGCTTCAATGAACGCCTCCACCAGCCCCTCGCGCAGCGCGTCCAGGTAAACCTGTTGCGTGCCGGGGATGACGATGCAGCGCACGTCCGGGTGGACTTTGCGGCCCGCCAAAATCTGCGCCGCGACGCGCAAGTCTTCCAGCCGCCCGTTGGTGCAGGAGCCAATCACGGCTTGATCCACCTTGATGCCAGCGGCTTCGCTCACCGGGCGGGTATTCTCCGGCAAGTGCGGGAACGAGACTTGTGGTCCCATGCCACTCACATCCATCGTGACGACACGCGCATAGACGGCGTCCGCATCGGAGGCGTAGACCTGATAGTCGCGTTTGGCGCGTCCGGCGACGTACTCGCGCGTGGCGTCGTCCACCGCGAATAGGCCGGCCTTGCCTCCCGCCTCGATGGCCATATTGGACATCGTGAAGCGGTCGGCCATCGGCAGCCCGTCCACCACCGGCCCGGCGAACTCCATCGCCATGTAGAGCGCGCCGCTCACACCGATCTGCCCAATCGTGTACAGGATTAAGTCCTTGCCGCCCACCCAGGGTTGCAACGTCCCAGTGTACTCGAAGCGGATCGTCTCCGGCACACGCATCCAGATGCTGCCGGTCGCCATCGCTACGGCGATGTCCGTAGAGCCCATGCCGGTGGCGAAAGCGCCCAGCGCGCCGTAGGTGCAGGTGTGCGAATCCGCCCCTACCACCACGTCGCCCGGCAGCACGAGGCCCTGCTCGTGCAGCAAGACGTGTTCGATGCCCATGCGCCCCACGTCGTAGTGGTTTGTGATCCCCTGTGCGCGCGCGAACTCGCGCATTACCTTGCACTGCTCGGCGGACTTGATGTCCTTATTCGGCGCAAAGTGATCGGCGACGAGTACAACCTTCTCCGGGTCGAAGACACGCGCCACACCCAGGCTCTCGAACTCACGCAGCGAGATAGGCGCGGTGATGTCATTCGCCAGCACCACATCCACGTTGACCTCAACGAGGTCACCGGGACGCACGCCGCTACTGCCGGGCACATGAGACGCGATGAGTTTTTCTGCTAATGTGTGCCCCCCCAATCGGCGCCCCCTAGCGGCCCTTTGGCTCGATAGGATACTGCGTGTTGTGCCCGTTGCGCTGCGCCGACTGCGCCAGCTCGAACCCATCCCAATGCACGGCCCAGCCACGCGGCTCCGGGAAATGGTCCCACAGATGCCCATTGCGGCGCGGCTCCGCGACGACGACCTGCTCCTGCTGCTTAACTGTTTGTGTATCCATTGCACTCCTCCGTTTGATTTTAGATTTCTGATTTTGGATTTTAGATTTGCTGATTTGCTATTTCGTTGCCTCGCGCCGCGCCGCAATCAGACGGTTGAGCGCGAACATATAGGCTTTGGCGCTGGCGGTGATGATGTCGGTATCCGCGCCGTGGCCGCTGAAGACACGCCGGACGCCGCCGTTGACGGGCTTTTCGGCCTGGATGCGGATCGTGACCCGCCCCACGGCGTCAATACCTTCGGTGACAGCTTGCACGGAAAATTCGATCAACTCGTTCGGCTCGCCGATGACGCGATTGATCGCGCGATAGACGGCGTCCACCGGCCCGGTGCCGTGATCGGCGTCGCACACCACCTTCCCATCCGGCCCCTTGATGCGCACCGTGGCCGTGGGGATGCTCTGGCTGCCGCAGCTCACCTGCACCTGTTCCAAATGGTACGTTTCCTCGAAGAACATGCGCGCCTCATCGGCGACAATCGCCTCCAGGTCGCGGGTGTCCACCGTCTTCTTCTGGTCGGCGACCTTCAGGAAACGCTCGTACACCTTCTCGAACTGCTCTTCGTCCAAAATGAGCCCCAATTCCGCCAACCGGTGGCGCAAGCCGTGCCGCCCGGAGCGCGCCGAGAGGATGATCGCCGAATCGGGCACGCCCACATCGCGCGGATCGATGATCTCGTAGGTTGTGCGCTCTTTGAGGACGCCATCCTGGTGGATGCCGGACGAATGCGCGAAGGCGTTGGCGCCCACAATCGCCTTGTTCGGCTGCACCGGGATGCCTGTCAACTGGCTCACCAGCTTGCTGACCGAGTAAAAGTGCTGTGTGCGGATATTCGTATCCACCCCGAATATGTCGCGGCGTGTCCGCAGCGCCATCACCACCTCTTCCATCGAGGTGTTGCCCGCCCGCTCGCCGATGCCGTTGACGGTCACTTCGGCCTGCCGCGCACCGTTGAGGATGCCCGCCAGCGCGTTTGCCGTCGCCATACCCAGGTCGTTGTGGCAGTGGACGGAAATCACGGCTTTGTCGATGTTCGGGACGTTGTCCCGGATACCGGCGATGAGCGCACCAAACTCGCCAGGCGTCGTGTAGCCGGTCGTGTCGGGGATGTTGACGACGGTGGCCCCGGCCGCGATCACGGCTTCCAACACGCGATACAGATACGTCGGGTCGGCGCGCCCGGCGTCCTCGGCGAAGTACTCGACGTCTTCCACAAACCTGCGCGCGTACTTCACCGCCTCGACGCCCATTTCCAGCGCCTTTTCGCGGGTGGTGCGCAGCTTGTGTTGGATGTGCACATCCGAGACGCCCAAACCCGTGTGGATGCGCGGACGCGCTGCATCCTTGAGCGCCTCGACCGCCGCATCAATGTCTGCCTGGCGCGCGCGGGTCAGACCGCAGATCGTACAATTGCGAATCTCCTGCGAGATGCGCTGCACGGCCTTGAAATCGCCCGGCGACGAAATAGGAAACCCCGCTTCGATCACGTCCACGCCCATTTCCTGCAAGGCGCGGGCGATCTCGACCTTCTCATCGATGTTCAGCGCCGCGCCTGGCGATTGCTCGCCATCCCGCAGCGTCGTGTCGAAAATGGCGACTCTATCCTTAATGCCAACCCCATCCTCAGACATTACGTTCTCCTCGTTCAGGGTAATGAGTAATGAGTAATGAGAAATGAGTAATGAGTAATGAGTAATGAGAAATTGGTTTCTTCACTCTTTACTCTTCACTCTTTACTCTTTACTCTTTACTTTTTACTCTTTACTCTTTACTTTCCCCAATTCTCCGGCCTCAACGACCGCACTGCTGCGCCAGCGCGCCACATTTCCGATTCGCGCATCTCGCGCAGTTCTTCGCCGAGCTTCTCGCGGTAGTCGGGCGCGCTGTTGGCCTCCAACACAATGCGCGTCTGCTCGCCGGAGACGACGCTCTCGTACAGCCAATCGAAGACCGGCTCTACGGCCTTGCGGAACTGGTGCCGCCAATCGAGCGCGCCACGTTGCGCGGTGGTAGAGCAGTTGGCGTACATCCAATCCATGCCGTTTTTGTCCACCAGGCGGATGAGGCTCTGCGTGAGTTCCTCGACGGTCTCGTTGAAGGCTTCGCTCGGCGTGTGGCCGTGCTTGCGGAGCAGGTTGTACTGCGCTTCCATGATGCCCGCCAGCGCGCCCATCAGCACGCCACGCTCACCGGTGAGGTCGCTGTAGACTTCGTTTTTGAAGGTGGTGGGGAACAGATACCCCGCGCCAATCGCAATGCCGAGCGCAATGGTGCGCTCTTCCGCGCGGCCCGTGTAATCCTGCTCCACTGCGTAGCTGGCGTTGATGCCGCTTCCCGCGAGGAAATTGGCCCGCACGCTCGTCCCGGAGCCTTTCGGCGCGACCATAATCACGTCGACAAAGTCGGGAGGCACCACGCCCGTTTGATTGCTGTAGACAATCGAGAAGCCGTGCGAGAAGTACAGCGCATCGCCCGGCTTGAGGTGCGGCTTGATGCGCGGCCAGGTCATCATTTGCGCCGCATCCGAAACCAGATATTGGATGATCGTCCCGCGATCCACCGCCTCTTCGAGGTCGAACAGCGTCTCACCGGGCACCCATCCATCGGCGACGGCCTTGTTCCACGCCGCCTGATCGCCCTTCCACTGCCCGACGATGACGTGGATGCCGTTATCGCGCATATTCAACGACTGCGCCGGCCCCTGCACGCCATAGCCGAGCACCGCGACGACCTCATTCTTGAGCACCTCGCGCGCCTTCTCCAGCGGGAACTCCTCCCGCGTCACCACATCTTCTACCACGCCGCCAAAATCGATCTTCGTCATTGTCCTCTGTCTCCTCGTGTTATTTGTGAGTTAAGAGAAATGAGTAATGAGTAATAAGGAGTAACCGCTCACTTCTTCACTCTTAACTCTTCACTCTTTTCTCTTTACTCTTTACTTTTTACTCTTTACTCTACTTATGCCCATTCCCTGACTTGCCGCGCGCCATGGCCACGCGACCTGTGCGTACCATCTCGATGATGCCGTAAGGGCGCAACACATCAACCAGGCCGTCAATCTTGTCTTCTGTGCCGGTCACTTCGACCATCAGCGAGTCCAGGGCCACATCCACGACTCGCGCACGGAAGGTATCCACGAGCTGCATGATCTCGGAGCGCCGGCTGCCGCCGTCGGCCTGCACTTTGATGAGCGCCAGGTCGCGTAGCACGGTGGGCTGTTCGGTCACGTCTTCGACCTTGATCACGTTGACCAGCTTGTAAAGGTTCTGTGCCACTTTCTCGACGTTGGTGCGGCTACTGTCCACCACAATCGTCATACGGGAAACACCGGGATTTTCGGTGTGGCCCACCGTCAGGCTTTCGATGTTGTAGTTGCGCCGTCGGAACAGGCTGGCGACGCGCGTCAGCACACCGGGTTTGTCTTCTACTAAAGCGACTAATGTACTTTGCATCTTGTATCTCCTTCATCAAAGACTACAAAAGTCTTCGTCAAGTCTGCCTATGCAAGTACCGTATCCATCACAGGTACTTGTTCAACCTGATGACTCGTGAGACTTTTGTAGTCTGTGGCCACGTAAGTCGGACGCTCGATCATCTCGTGCAACGCTGCACCGGCCGGCACCATCGGATAAACGTTGGCCTCGTCACCCGTGTTGGCGATTTCAAAGTCAATCAGCGCCGGGCCATTGCACGCTCGCGCCGCCGCAATCGCCTCGCGCGCCTGTCGGCGGTTCTTCGCGCGCCACGCGGGAATGCCGTAGGCTTCGGCCAGTTTCACAAAATCGGGGTTCAACAGGCGCGTGGCCTCGTAATTCTTGTCGTAGAAGAACTCCTGCCACTGGCGCACCATGCCCAGGTAGTGGTTGTTGGAAATTGCAATGCGGATCGGCAACCGCTCTTGCACAATCGTCGCCAGATCGTGCATCGTCATCTGGAAGCCGCCATCGCCGGCGATAAGCCAGACTTCCTTGTCGGGCCGCGCTATCTGCGCGCCTATCGCGGCCGGCAACCCAAAACCCATCGTCCCCTGTCCGCCGGAGGTGATAAATTGGCGCGGATAGCTCGTGGGGTAATACTGTGCCGCCCACATCTGATGCTGCCCCACGTCGGTGACGACGACAGCTTGTCCCTCGGTAGCTTCCCAGATTTCGTTGATGAAGTGCGCGGCCACCAAATGGCCGTTTTCGGGACGATTGATGATGTCACGCTTATGACTCTGCGCGCGCCACTCCGCGATGCGCTCCAACCACATCGCGTGCTCGTTAGGCAACGTCAAGGGCAGCAATTGTTCGAGCACCTGGCGCAGGTCACCGTGGATCGCCACATCGGCCTTCACCACCTTGTTCAATTCGGCGGCGTCCATGTCCACGTGAATCTTCTGCGCGAACGGCGCATAGGCGTCCAGGCGGCCCGTCACACGGTCATCGAAGCGCATCCCAAACCCCAGCAGCAAATCGGCCTGCTGAATCGCCCGGTTGGTGAAGACCTCCCCGTGCATCCCCATCAATGAGAGTGCCAGAGGGTGCGACTCCGGGAAGCCCCCCTTGCCCAACAACGTGAAGGCAACCGGTGTATCCGTCTTTTCGGCGAATGCGCGCAGCAAATCCATCGCGCCGGACATCATCACGCCCTGCCCGGCCAAAATTACCGGGCGCTCGGCCTGATTGATGAGCTGGGCGGCCTTTGCCACCAGGTCGGCATCGCCTTTGCCCACGGGATGATACCCCGGCAGGTCGACGTCATCATCAGGGTATTCGAATTCGGTAGATTTCTGCTGTACGTCTTTGGGAATGTCGATGAGCACCGGACCTGGGCGTCCGCTGCGGGCGATGTAGAACGCTTCGTGGATGACTTCGGCCAATTCTTCCACATCCGCGACCAGATAGTTATGCTTGGTGATCGGCAACGTGATGCCGGTGATGTCCACTTCCTGGAAGGCATCCGTGCCGATGACCGGCGTGGAAACCTGGCCGGTGATGCACACAATGGGCGACGAGTCCATCATCGCCGTGGCGATGCCGGTGACGAGATTCGTCGCCCCTGGCCCGGAAGTTGCAATCGCCACACCGACCTTGCCCGAAGCCCGCGCGTAACCATCCGCCGCATGCGCTGCACATTGTTCGTGCCGCACCAGCACGTGATGCACGCCGTAGTGCCGCCGGGGGTGATACGTGTGCATAATCGTCCCCCCCGGAATCCCAAAGGCGACCTCGACCCCCTCGTGTTCGAGCATCGCCCATACAATTTCTGCGCCAGTCTTTTTCATCAGCCTCTCCCCTCCTGTTTTTAGGAGTATGGAGTATGAAAGAAAGTCGCCCCCCTTACTCCATACCCACTTAACAAAAAAGCCGCCCCTTTTAAGGGCGGCTTCTGCTGGTTTTGGTATACTTTGTCCTACTATGGCCTTATCTGTGCCAACGCGACCGCCCTTGTGCTCCCGCTAAGGAGCACAATAATAACCAACACAACTAGCAACAGCCCCAGCAAAGGATTGCTGGGGGTGATGAGGGCGCGTATCGCATTTTGGGCGCGTTGGTCTGTATCCATCATTTTCAGTCTCAGTTTAGATTTGATTAGCTTAAATTCTACAACAGAATCAAAATATGTCAAATGACACTTGTTTTGGGTGACAAACGTTATGGGTGCAGGGCTAAAGTCCCCGCGCCGGAAAAGCAAAACCCTACGGGCTAGAGTCTAGCAACGAAGGAGCTTTGCGCTTTGGCCTGGCCTCTTCAGGCCAGGCTCATTTATCCCACACGCGGTCCGGTTGCCAGAAGCCGAGTTTGGGCGTGTTCCAGGCGTCAATCGGCTCGAAAAGGCCGCTGAAGTCGCGCAGTTGCGCCTGGATGCCCTCGTAAGTGCAATGAAGCGCGGGATTGCCACCGCCCTCGCGCTCGCGCGCCCAGTTGCCAAACTGCGTATGGCTTGTCACAGCTTGCCTCCTGGAATTGTATGAAAATCCACTTATCTGCCCACATCATACCACAACCTGTTCGTTGCTGAAAATTCATCCACAGGGCGAAATGTTACTTTCTACCTATGGTATAATTTCGGTATGTATGGTATAATTTCGGTATAAAAAATACAGTTTGTGTACTTGGCGTCTGAGAACGATATTATTGTGGGGTATAGTATGGTAACACTAGATCAACACCTGAATCTTTGGGATTCACCGCTGGCGCGCCCGCAGCGGCGTATACGCAACTTCTATCAAACATTGGCACATCGCCGGCTCGACATGGTGTTTCAGAATGCGCCCGTCATCCCGTTCGACGATTCGATGCGCCTGATTTTCTTCAGCGATTGCCATCGCGGCGACAACAGCCGCGCGGATGCGTTCCGGGTCAACGAACCGCTTTTCTTGCACGCTCTGAACCATTACTTCCAACAAGGCTTTACCTACATCGAAGTCGGAGACGGGGATGAACTATGGAAGAATCGCCGCTTCGAGACCGTCAAGGCCGCTCACGCGCAGGTCTTCACGTTATTCCACCGCTTTGCCGAACAGCAGCGGCTACACTTGCTCTTTGGCAATCATGACATCCTCGGCAATCGTCGCCACCCGGTGAACAAAGGCGGCTTGATTGCACACGAGGGATTGATCCTGCAACAGCGGCAGAGCGGACAACAAATCTTCGTCACCCACGGTCACCAGGCCGACACCAAAAGTGATATGTTCTACCAGATCAGCCGTATGGCCGTGCGCAATGTCTGGCGGCGGCTGCAACTGATGCACCTGGCGCCGATCACCTGCCGTGACGGCGAAGAATACGCGCCGCGCGCATTCGAACAACATTTGACGAGTTGGGCAGCGGACCGCCGCCGGGTCTTGATTTGCGGGCATACCCATCGCCCAACCAGTGCGGGGTATGGTGAAACGCCCTACTTCAACACCGGCTATTGCCTCGCGCCGGGCCTCCTCACCGGCTTGGAACTCCAGCATGGGGAAATCAGCCTGGTGCGTTGGCGCGCGACGCCGCACAGCGATACGCCCTTCCAGCGAGAAATCTTGAGTCAGCCGCGCCGGTTGAAGTACTTCTGGTAAAACGACTTTTGCAAAGCTCCCCTTTGGCAGTAGAATAATCGGCGGAAGAACAATCCGTCGAATTTTCTACGCCAATGGACACCATTCCGATTCTTACGACCAAGCTCTACATCCCGCCGCCGCACGCCGCGTGTGCGACGCGCGCCCGGCTGTTCGAGCAACTGGACGCGGGCCTGCGCCAGGGGCACCGCCTGCTCTTGATCTGCGCCCCGGCCGGCTTCGGCAAAACCACGCTCCTGAGCGACTTGACCTGGCACGGGCCGGTGTGACTGCTACCACGCTCGCCGTGGCCGAAGCCGCCGTCCGCGAAGCCGAAGCGGCGCTGGCTGCTGCCCGTAACCTGCTCGCCGACCGCACATTGACGGCGCCCTTCGACGCCATCATCAGCAAAGTCGCCGTCTGCCCCGGAGACGTCGCCGCGCCCGGCAGTGCCCTCATCTCCCTGGCAACGCTCGACCGGTTGCAGGTGCGCACCCGCGACGTGCTGGAGAACGACGTGAGCTACGTCAGCGTGGGGCAAGCCGTCACGGTCAAGGTAGACGCGCTGCCGGAGACGGCGTTCGCCGGGCGTGTGGCGCAGATCGAACCACAGGGCGTGCTCTATCGCGGCGACGTGGCGTTCCCGGTCGTCGTCGAACTGGACGCGCCATCGCCGGCGCTGTTGTGGGGCATGAAGGCCGTGGTGGAAATATT
>JAIOAS010000186.1:0-1452 GCA_019873725.1 Chloroflexota bacterium
CGCCAGAGCGGGTGGACGGCGCGGCGTGCGTCGCCAAACTGCCGTCGCACATCCCGCAGCGGATGAGCGACCGGGCGCGTGCGCTGCTCACGCAGGCCGGATTGCCGCGCGTGTCCATCGAGCCGCAGCACGTCATTTCGCCGGGCACGGGCGCGGGCCTCTTTTTGACGGTGCACTACGCGCACGCGCGGGCCGGTTTCAGCGCGCTGGGCCGCCGCGGATTGCCTTCCGAGGAAGTCGCGGAACTAGCTTGCCGCGAATTGCTGGAGCACCACCGCAGCGGCGCGGCGGTTGACCCGCACCTGGGCGACCAGTTGGTGCTGCCGTTCGTGCTGGCGCAGGGGACGTCGCGCGCGACGGTGTCGCGTGTCACCCAGCACCTGCTCACCAACGTCTGGGTTGCTGCCCACTTCGATCTGCCCCCAGCGCGCGTCATCGGCGAAGAAGGCCAACCAGGAATGTTGATCGTCGGGGTGTAAAACATAGTCGGGCCATACCCCGCTGAACAACACTGAAGCTTAGATTTTTACCACGAATCTGCACGAATTTACACTAATTTTTTCCGATTCGTGAGGATTCGTGAAAATTCGTGGTTTGTCTTAAGGGAGACTGCATGTTAGAACTGGTGATGTTGGGCACGGCGGCCTCCGCCCCTTCGATTCAGCGGGGATTGCCCTCGCAAGTCGTGCTGTGGCGCGACGAGCGGTTTCTCGTCGATTGCGGCGAAGGGACGCAGCGGCAAATTCTGCGCAGCGGGATCGGCTTCCGGCGTTTGCAGCGCGTGCTGCTCACCCACGGCCATCTCGATCACATTCTGGGCCTGGGCGGGTTGATCTCCACCTTTGCGCGGTGGGAAGCCGTGGACAGGCTGGAAATCTACGGTGGGCGCTGGACGCTGGATCGCGTCGAAGACCTGATCTTCCGTGTGGTGCTGCGCGGCGCGCGCCCGCCGGTGCCGATTGACCTGATCGACATCCGCCCCGGCGTGATGCTCGAAAACGACGACTTCGAGGTGGTCGCCTTCCCGGTCGTCCACCGCGGGCCGGGTTGCTTCGGGTACCTCTTTCGTGAAAAGCCGCGCCGCCCCTTTCTGCCGGAGAAGGCCGAGGCGCTCGGTGTGCCCGCCGGCCCCATCCGGCGGGACCTCGTCAACGGCAAGGCGGTCACCCTGGCGGACGGGCGCGTCATCCACCCCGATGAAGTGCTGGGGCCGGATCGTCCCGGTGTCTCGCTGGCGCTCGTCGGCGACATCGGGCAGATCGATGGGCTGAGCGAGATCGTGCGTGGCGCCGATGTGTTGGTGTGCGAGGCTACCTACCTGGAACGCGATAGTGAGATGGCGCGTCACTTCGGGCATCTCACGGCAAGGCAAGCCGCGCGGCTGGCGCAGGCGGCAGGCGTGCGCAAGCTGGTGCTCAATCACCTCTCACAACGCTACCGGGTCCGCGAAAT
>JAIOAS010000186.1:2296-10138 GCA_019873725.1 Chloroflexota bacterium
GTCAAGTTTGAGCACTGCTCTGGCTACAAGACGCTCGATAATATGGCCGTCTACTTCGGGCGGATTTACCAGGCGCGCTACCTCTCCGGCATCGTCGCCGGCAAGATGACGCAGAACGGCAATATCGGCTACGTGGCGGCGTTCCCCATCCCTGAAGTGGTGCGCGGCATCAACGCCTTCACCCTGGGCGTGCGCTCGGTCAACCCGAATGCGAAAGTGACCGTGGTGTGGACCAACACCTGGTACGACCCGGTGAAGGAGCGCGAGGCCGCCGTGGCGCTGCTGGATGCCGGCGCGGACATCATCGCGCAGCACCAGGACACCACCGAACCGCAGAAAGCCGCCCAGGAACGCGGCATGCTGAGCATCGGCTACGACTCCGACATGCGCGCGTTTGTCGGCGATTCGGTGCTCACCAGCCCGGTGTGGAACTGGGGCAAGTACTACATCGAGACCGTGCAAAATGCTATGGACGGTAAGTGGAAGACCCACTCGTATTGGGAAGGGCTGAATGCAGATGTGGTGCGGTTGGCCGATTTCAGCGCCAAAGTGCCGCAGGATGTCCGTGACCTTGTCGAGAAGGCCAAGAAAGAGATCATCAAGAACGATCAGATCTTCTGCGGGCCTATCAAGGATCAGGCCGGGAATGAGGTAGTCGCCGCCGGGCAATGCCTGACCGATGAGCAGAAGCTGAGTATGCAGTTCTTCGTCGAGGGCGTCGTCGGGACGATTCCGAGCGAATAACCGAGTGCAACGTGAGGCGTGAAACGTAAAACGTAATGCGTAAAACGTAAAGATTACGTTTTACGTTTCACGTTTTAATTGAGGTACTATGAACGCTGAATCATCCCCTACCCCCATCCTGGAAATGCGCGGGATCACCAAGCACTTTCCCGGCGTCATGGCCAATGACCACGCCGACCTGGAACTGTATCCAGGCGAAGTCCTGGCGCTGCTGGGCGAAAATGGAGCCGGGAAGAGTACGCTGATGAACGTCCTGGTGGGGCTGTACCGGCCCGACGAGGGCGAGATTTACGTGCGTGGGCAGCGCGTCGAGATTCACTCGCCGCGCGATGCCGCTACGTTGGGCATCGGGATGGTGCACCAGAACTTTATGCTCGTGCCAACGATGACCGTCGCCGAGAACATCATTTTGGGGATGACGGATCTGCCCTTCGCGCCCCGCATGGACGAAGTCGCCCGGCGCATCCGTGAGATTTCGCAACGGTACAACCTGGAAGTCGACCCCAACGCCTACATCTGGCAGTTGAGTGTCGGCGAGCAACAACGGGTGGAAATCCTCAAACTGCTGTATCGCGGCGCGGAAATCCTGATTCTGGACGAGCCGACCGCCGTTTTGACACCGCAGGAGTCCCACGAGCTGGGCCGCATCATTAAACGGATGACCGATGAAGGCAAATCCGCCATCTTCATCACCCACAAGATGGAAGAGGTGATGGAATTCTCGCAATGGGTGCGGGTAATGCAAGCGGGCAAGGTCGTTGCCGTCAAAAAGACGGCGGAGACCAACCCGCAGGAATTGGCGCGGCTGATGGTGGGGCGTGAGGTGCTCTTCCGCCTGGAAAAAGACGCTTGCACGCCGGGCGACGTGATTCTGGAGCTGCGCGACGTGAGCGCCGATAATGACAAGGGATTGCCGGCATTGCGTGGCGTTTCGTTCTCCATCCATGGAGGGGAGATTTTGGGAATTGCGGGCGTGGCGGGCAACGGGCAGCGCGAGCTGGCCGAAGTTGTCACCGGCCTGCGCAAAGTGACCCAGGGGAAGATTCTCATCAACGGTCAAGAGCGGACCAACAAGTCGCCATTGGAGATCATCCAATCCGGCGTCAGCCACATCCCTGCCGATCGCATCGGGATGGGCGTCGTGGGCGACATGGCCGTCGCCGACAACATTGCGATGAAGGGCTATCGCCAGCCCCCACTGACAGAACACGGGATTCTGCATCCGCGCCGCATTCTGGAACTGGCGCGTCGCATGATCGAGACATTCCGCATTGCGACGCCTTCCCCGCAGACGCACATCAAATTCCTCTCCGGCGGCAACATCCAGAAGGCCATTCTGGCGCGGGAAATTGACGCCTGCGCCGGGCTGCTGGTCGCCGTTTATCCCTCGCGCGGGCTGGACGTGGGCGCAACCGAGGCGGTGCGGCGGCGGCTGCTGGAACAGCGCGACGCCGGGCGGGCGGTGCTGCTGATCTCCGAGGACCTGGAAGAGCTATTGACGATTGCGGATCGCATCGCCGTGCTCTTTGAAGGGCGCGTGATGGGCATCCTGCCCGCCGACACCGCCGACATCGAAACGTTGGGACTGATGATGGCTGGAGCACATGAGAGTAAAGAGTAAAAAGTAAAGAGTGAAGAGTGAAGAGTGAAGAGTGAAGAGTGAAGAGTGAGGAGTGAAGAGTAAAAAGTGAAGGTTTGAGGATAACGCAAGGTCTACCCCTTACTCCTTACTCTTTACTCCTTACTCTTTACTCCTTACTCCTTACTCCTTACTCCTTTGAGGGCTTTTCTATGCGCATTGTCTTTGAAAAACGGGAATCTGTTTCGCGGCGGGCCACGGTGTTGGTGCCGGTGGTTTCGTTTGTCGTGTCGCTAATCTTCGGGGCGATCTTGCTGGCCGTTTCGGGCGCCAATCCCTTCGTCACCTACGCGGCGATGGTGAAGGGCGCGGTCGGCTCGTGGTATGGCATCACCGAAACACTGGTCAAAGCCATCCCGCTGATGCTGACGGGGCTGGCGGTCTCCATCGCCTTTCGGATGCGTTTTTGGAACATTGGGGCGGAGGGGCAGTTGACGCTCGGCGGGGTAGCGGCGGCGGGTGTGGCGCTGTATTGGTCGCAGGGCCTGCCCGGCTGGACGGTGCTGCCGCTGGCGATTCTTGCCGGCATCGTCGCGGGGGCGCTGTGGGCCGGCATCCCGGCAGTGCTCAAAGCCTACCTCAAAGTCGATGAAACGCTGACAACGTTGATGCTCAATTATGTCGCCATTCTCTATTCCGAGCATCTGTATTACATCGCCTGGCGCGCACCGGGCTACAACTCCGGCACGGCCAAATTCCCCGAAACGGCCTGGCTGCCGCAGATCGCCGGGCGCGCAAATGTCGGACTTATCTTTGCCATTATACTTGCCATCCTATTATGGCTGGTGTTCAAATACACCCGCTGGGGCTTCGAATTGAAAATCATCGGCGAAAACCAGACGGCGGCGCGCTATCTGGGGATCAACATCGCCCGGAACATCGTGCTGGCGCTGTTGCTCTCCGGCGCGCTGAGCGGTCTGGCGGGCGCGTGCGAGGTGCTCGGCCTTTCGCGCCGCCTGCAACAGGGGCTTTCCGTCGGCTACGGGTACACGGCCATCATCGTCGCGTGGATGGCGCAACTCAACCCCATCGTGATCCTGTTCGTGGCGATCCTGATGGCGGCGCTGCTCGTCGGCGGCGACCAGATTCAGATGAAAATGCGCCTCCCGGCCTCGGTGGGGCTGGTGCTGCAAGGGATGATTCTCATCCCCATGCTGGCGGGGACGATTTTCACCGAGTATCGCATCCGCATCGTGCGCCCCGAAAAACACGCACAACCGGAGGTCACGTCATGATCGAGGCGCTGCTATTGCTGACGCAAATCTTGACGATTACCTTGCGCGCCGGCACGTCGCTCATTTACGCGGCGGTGGGCGAAATCTACACCGAACGTTCCGGCATCCTCAACCTGGGCCTGGAGGGGATGATGCTGACCGGCGCAGTGACGGCGTTCGCCACGGCCTTTTACACCGGCAGTCCGTGGCTTGGTGTGCTCGTGGCGATGGGGATAGGAATGATCATGGCTGCCATCCACGCCTTCCTCACCGTCACCATGCGCGCCAACCAGGTGGTCAGCGGATTGAGCATCACGCTGTTCGGCACCGGCCTGGCGAGCTTCCTGGGCGAACGGCTGGGACCGGCCTCCAACAACGGCAACCTTGTCGGTATGGTCGGGCCGCGGTTCGGTCCGCTCGAAATCCCTGTGCTGAGCCAGGTCCCGTTGGTGGGCGCGCTGTTCAAACAGGATATTCTCACGTACCTGTTGTACGCGCTTGTCCCGTTGGCCGTGTATTACCTGTACAAAACGCGCAATGGTCTCAACCTGCGTGCCGTAGGCGAAGACCCCCAGACGGCAGACGCGATGGGCATCGATGTGACCAGGACGCGCTATCTGTACACGATTCTGGGCGGGATGCTGGCGGGGTTCGGCGGCGCGCATCTGTCGCTGGCTTACGCGCCCGGCTGGACGGAGAACATCACCGGCGGACGGGGGTGGATCGCCATCGCGCTCGTCATTTTTGCGATGTGGGATCCCGCGCGCGCCGTCCTGGGGGCGATTCTCTTTGGCGGCATCAACGCGGTACAGTTCCGCCTGCAAGCCAGCGGCACGACCATCCCGGCGGCGTACCTGAATATGCTGCCCTACCTGATGACGATCCTGGTGCTGGTCATTATGACGTGGTGGGAGAACCTCAGCCACCGCATCGGCGCGCCGGCAGCGTTGGGCAAGGCGTATATGCGGGAAGAAAAGTAACGAGTAAAGAGTAACGAGTAAAGATGAATGAAATTCGAGGGGATTGGAAGGTGCAGGGGACGTCGCGGATGTGCTTTGTGTGCGGGCGGGAGAATCCGGTGGGACTGCACCTGCACTTCTACGAGGACCCGGAGACGCATCAAGTGATTGTGCCGTTGAATATCCCTGAGCAGTACCAGGGATATCCGGGTGTCGTCCACGGCGGGATCCTCGCCACGATTCTCGACGAGACGACGGGGCGCGCTATCAACGTCGGGCAGGATGAAGAACGGTTCTGGGTCACGGCCAGGTTTGAAATACGCTATCGCCGCCCCACCCCCACGGAAACGCCGCTGACGGCCGTCGGGTGGGTGGTGAGCCTGCGCTCGCGGACGGCGGAAGTCGCCGGGGAAATTCGCCTCCCCGACGGCACCGTCACTGCCGAAGCCACCGCCGTCGTCGTTTGTCCATCCGGCGAGACGCTCAAAGCGTGGGAAGAAGAACGTAAATTTTGGGAATAAGAGTTGCGAGTTAAGAGTTATGGGTTGTGGGTTATGGGTGATTCGCTCATTCGCCCATTCGCTGATTCGCCCATTCGCCATTTGCTGGAGGTAGTATGTTGCGGAATGTGAAAATCTATAAACGCGCGAAAAACATCGATGACGCCGTGGCGCTGGTGCAGTCGAATCCCAACGCCATCTACATCGGCGGCGGCGCGTGGACGGTAGCGCAAGGGGACTCACAGTTGGAAATGGTCGTCGATTTGCAGGAAGCGGGCCTGAACGTCCTCGAGGGCAACGTCGATGGCGTGCGGATAGGCGCGACCGTCACCCTGCAGGCCATCATCGACCATCCCGACGCCGGGACGCTCGCCGACGGGATTCTGGCGCGGGCGGCGGGCTACACCCAATCGCGCAACCTGCGCGAGCAAGGCACGCTCGGCGGTACGTTGATCGTCGCCGGCCCGGCCGACCCGCTCACGACGGCGCTGCTTGTCCTCAACACCGACGTACTCTACGCCGACCCGGTCGTGCATACCGCGCCGTTCACCAGCTTCGTGGCCTACCGCGACCGACTGATCAAAACGCGCGTGCTCATCACCGAAGTGCGCGTCAAGCGCCCGCCCGCGCGCAGCGCCGCCGCCTTCGAGGTGGTCGGGCGCTCGCCCAAGGACAAGCCCATCGTCTGCGCGGCGGCTTACGTCGCCGTCGAGGAGGGACTGCCCACCGAAGTCCGCGCCGCCGTCGGTGGGGTGGACGCGAAACCCGCCCGGCTCTACAAAACCGAGCACCTGCTCAAAGGCCAACTGCTCACGCGCGAGAAGATCGGGAACGCACTGCCGCCGTCCCTGTCTGAACTGAAGCCCATCGGCGATTTCCGGGGCAGCGCCGAATATCGTATGGAAATGGCGCAGGTGTTGTTGCAACGGGCGATTTTAGGGGCGTGGGAAAAAGCCCGCCGTTTATAGGAGAACGAATGTCAGAAGATACTGTGGGAACGACAAAACGTGAAACGCTCGGCTGGTCTTACGGTGGACAGGCCATCATCGAAGGCGTGATGATGCGCGGCAAGTACAATGCTGCGATTGCCGTCCGACATCCCGGAGGCGAGATTATCGTCAAACAAGAGCCGTTGAGCAATTTCTACCGGGGCTTTTTCAGCAAAGTCCCGTTTCTGCGCGGCATCCCGCTGCTGTGGGATTCGCTCGGCCTGGGGATGAAGGCGCTGTTCTTCTCCGCGGAAGTCGTGGGACAGGCCGAGGACCCGGACTTCAAGATGAGCGGCGGCGCGGGCCTGGTAACAGGCGCGCTGGGGCTGCTTGGCGGCGCGGCGCTCTTTATGCTGCTGCCGTCGTTCCTGGCGGGATTGCTCATTCCAAAAGGGGCACTGCTCTTCAACATCGTCGAAGGGCTAATCCGGTTGGGCCTGCTGATCGGCTACATCGCTGCGGTCGGGCGGATGGCGGATATCCGCCGGGTATTCGCCTATCACGGCGCAGAGCACAAGACCATCAACGCACACGAGGCCGGCGCGCCGCTCACCGTCGAAAGCGTGCGCACCTTTTCGACCACGCACGCGCGCTGTGGGACGGCATTCCTGCTCATCGTCGTCTTCATCTCGATCCTGGTGTTTGCGCCGTTGGGCCGGCCGGCGTTCCTGATTCGCATCGCCTCGCGGCTGCTGCTCCTGCCGGTCATCGCCGGGATCGCCTACGAAGTGCTGCGCTTCACCGGAAAACACGCCAGCAACCCTATCATCCGGGTCATCATCACCCCGAACCTGGCGCTACAGCGACTCACGACCCGTGAGCCGGACGATGGGATGCTCGAAGTGGCGATCACGGCGCTGGAGACGGTGCTGGCGGGAGAAACGGCGACAACATAGCGTATCTGTGCAGATCATTGCATTGTATAAGCGAGATCGTGTGGACCAACCGTCAGGAACACGATTGCGTTATCCGGTAAATCATCACAGAAACAGTATTCGCACCCAGCGATACGCCGACACTCCTCACAGATTACGAAAATGACCCGGAAATTGCGGTTGACGCGCATACTGCGACAACCGCGCAAGTTCAATTTGCCGCTGACATCACCTAAAAACTCGGTATTCGCATACGGCGCGTGACACCCTTTTCGACACAACGCTTAATCTGCTTGCGCAAACCAGCATACCGACGCAAGTTTTGAACAAAACGATCTTCATAAATGGCGTCATATTCACTCATTCCCCCAAACCTCCGCATGTTCGTGCAGGCGGAGCGTCCCCTGGGCGCGGCATTCGGCGATGTCGAGTAAATCTGCGTACAGCGGTGAGTCAGGCTTCAGATAAAATGTATCAGGGTGTTCCGCAGCGAAATGCAGCAGTTCCTCTCGCACGACCCGGCGGATTAACGGTTCGAGGAGGTCAGACAAAGCATGTAAATCAAATGGCTGGTTTTGATAAGTTTGATTCATAGTACATCTGCCCATACGCATCCAGAATCAGTAGATCCAATTTTGCTTGGTCTGGATCGCCAGATCCAGAGAACGGGGATCTGACGATCCCCTTGGAGCATTTTTGGACCTACTTAGAATGTCTAACTGCGGTTCTGTTTCATGATCAGCAGTGACACGGCTACATTTATGTCCCAGTGTTTATCAATCACCTCGCGGGAACGGATAAAAAAACAGATAATTAGGACACTTGTCCGGTATGCCCTCCCAAAGTAAAATGGGGGAAAACCCCAAGGAGGAAGACAAGTGTCAAAAGCCAGTACAACGGATCGATTGGCGACCAAAACGCC
>JAIOAS010000187.1 GCA_019873725.1 Chloroflexota bacterium
GTCAAAGGTGCGCTTCTGGCTATGCAATTCCCGGAGTACGGTGAAAGCATCACCTTCAATGTCCTCGACGGCGGCTTCCGCGAAGCCGTTGCGCGCCAGGTTCTCCCGGCCTACGCGCAGCGCCTCGGCGGAGGTATCCACGTTGGTCACGGCGGATGCTCCGCCCGCCAGCGCGTAAACGGCGAACCCGCCGGTGTATGCAAAAGTATTGAGCACTGTTAGCGCATTTCGTTGCGCCACCGCAGCTCGCTGTGCAACAGCGGCTCGCACCAGGGCGCGGTTATCGCGCTGATCCAGATAGAAGCCGGTCTTGTGCCCGTGGCGCACATCCACCCCAAAGCGCAGCCCGTTCTCCACGACCTCGACACATTCCGGCGGTTCTGCGCCGTAGATCAAGCCTTCGCGCGGAGCCAGCCGCTCCTTCTCGCGCACATCCACATCGCTGCGCTCGTAGAGTGTGGTGGGGTGCAGCAATTCCACCAACAGATCGTTGAACAGCTCGCGCCGCGCGTCCGTTCCGGCGGAGAGATATTGTACGACCGTTACATCGCCGTAGCGATCCACCACCAGACCGGGGATATGGTCTGATTCGGCGTTGACGAGGCGGCAAGTGCTGGTGCTTCCATCGGCGAGCAACGGCTGCCGCGCCGTGATGGCTCGTTCCAGCCGTCCGCGCCAGAACTCCGTCGTCTCCGGCACGTAACCCTTGTCCCATGCGAACAGCCGCGCGCGGATCTGCGAGGCGGCGCTGTAATGTCCCCAGGCGAGGAACGTGTCATCGAAGCTGTAAACGGCGACCAGCGTGCCGGGTTGTGGCTTCCCTTCCACGCGCGCAATCGCCCCGGAGAACAGCCAGGGATGCCGCCGCCGCACCGACACGTCGCGCTGCGCGTGCAGAATGATGCGTGGATATTCGCTCATAGGGCCGATTGTAGCAGGAATGAGGGGATCGTCAAAGGAGTTTTCAGCCATCAGCCGTCAGCTTTCAGCCAGAAAATTGCTGAAAGCTGACGACTGACGACGCATCGTTTTTGAGGCTATCTCAGTGGGCGGCGGCGCGCTTGCGGCGCGTCATATAAATCACGATGACGCTGGCGAACACAAGGAGCGGATAAACCGGCCAGGCGTGTTGCCGTGTGGGGGATTGCGTAAGCTTGAGCGCGTTTGGCTGTCCGCCGCTGCCGACGCCAAAGGGAGAATAAGCCGTGACATTGGCCGCTTGGAACCAACAGGCTTGCCCACCGCCGGACGCGCAACTTGTCTCGCTCTCGGAGTATTGGTAAGTATCGCCAACGAGCGACCACTGCCCCGGCGGGCCATCGTAGTGCCAGAGTTTGAGCGCGTTGGCCGCTTGTCCGTTGCGTTCGGCCTCCGTGTACCAAAACTTGAGCGTGGCATTTTGGGCGCTGCCAGGGGTGATGGCATAACAGCGGCTTAGTAACATGTCGCTGCCCTGGGTGGTGCAGGCCGTTTGATTCCCTCGGATGCTGACCGTTGTGACGCCCAGACCCGCGCCGGCCGGCGTGATGTCCACGCCGTAGTATTGGGTCGTTGTACCGGCGTTGTTCGTGATGCGCAGGAATTCGGTGGTGGAACCGCTTGCGACAGTCTTGGTTTGTCGAAGTGTGCCGGTGTTGCTGAGCGCGCCGTTAACGGTGATGGCGTAAGTATTCAGGTCTAGCGTTCCGCCGGCATGGATCGTCAGGTTGTTCTTCACCGCTGTATCTTTATGGAGGGTGACTTGCGCCGGGTTGTTCACCTGGACATTGTAGAAGGTGGGATTGAGCGTCCCGGTCAGCAGGATGTTATCCACAACCGCATAACCGGTTCCGCTGGCCTGTTGCGCCCGGATGCCGAGATAATAATCGCCGGAGGCGGCTACGCTAAAGGTATCACTGCGCGTGGCATACGTCGTGCTGGAAGAAGCGGCGCTGCTGATGAGCTGCGTCATGCTGCTGGAGGTTGGCGCCGTGCCGAGATAGAGGCTGAAGTTCTCCGTTGCGCCGGAGAACAGGACGCGGTAGCTGAACGAAATTTGATAGCGCGCGTCGGCGTTGAGGCTAAGCCGGGTCGTAAAGAGCCAGGCGTCAGGTGAGTCATTCCATCGGAATGCAGCGCCGGTGGTGTCGCCATATTCGCCGCCTAGCCAACCTGTGCCGGATGCCTGTTCTCGTATCCAACCGGTTGGTAAGTAGGCGCTGCTGCAACATCCCTTGCCGTCGCCTTCTTCAAATGGCTCGTTGAGTACGATCGCGGTGGTGGTGGGCTTATCCACCCCTTGCGCGCTGCCATCGAAAATCACCGTACTGGTCTCCGGCACAAAACTGCTGCCGTTGTCGGTCCAGTTCCCGCCAATGGCGAGGGTATGGTTTCCGCCGTAGAGCGACGCGCCGTTTTGGATGGTCAGGTCGCCGTTGACATCCAGATCGTCGTTCAACGTTACCTTTGAGGTGCTGACGCCGTCGCCGATGATGAGATGGTGGAAGGCGCTCCCGCCGCTGGTGATGGTTTTTTCGAGGATGCCTTTGAATTGGACGGTTCCGCCTGTAACATTCACCGCGCCGTGATTTTCCCAATGGCCGTACACGCTCAGGACGCCGCCGTTGAGCGTCAACGTTGCGCCGCTTTCGATGATGACCTCGCGGGCGCTGGCGTCGGCGCTGAGGATGGGGAATTGCCCGCCGGAGGGCGCGGCCGGGATCACGATGTCGTCAATCGCGCGGGGGATATAGCCCAGGCTCCAATTGCTTGTCTCGTTCCAATTGGACGTGTTGCCTTGCCAGCGGTTTTCGCTGTTGCGGAAGCCGTCCATCGTCGCGGCGGTGTTGTTGAGGGCAGTGCGGTTATCGGCGTCGCACGGTGGATTCGCCGGGTTACCTACGGTGCACGATGTATTTGTTCCTATCGGCACGCCGGTTGGACTGCCGCCGTAAGTGACATTGGGATTGGAAAAGTACGGAATCCGCGCACAACTGAAGCCAAGCGCCGCGCAATGGTCATTGTAAGCCATCACCGTGCGCCAACGCGCCGTGGTGTTGACATAACCTTTGCTGTAAGAGTAAGGTGAATTGAGCGTCGCGTCCATATACCAATCGTGTCGCGCGTACATATTGTGCCCTGTCTCATGCGGCAGGGTGAGATTCGTTCGCATACAATCCCGTGAGAATACGCTGAACGCCGAGGCCGCTGAGCTGTTGAGCCATGCGATCCCACACCCCCCAGTTTGGACGACCAACGCAACCAGATCGGCGTGATAAGTGTTCCGTAGGGTATGGGCTTCATCTATATACCCATCGGAGGTATTGGTAAGACGGAGTAAGTCGGTGTAGATGTTGCCGGCTTCGATATACCCGGCGGCTTTTGCGGTATGGACCAGATCGAGGCGTTGGGTAATGCCGCTGTTCAGATATACTTGATTGGTCTCGGCGACCGCCAGGAGAATTTCATTTTCCAGCACGCTATCGCCGCCGGCCGCGCTGCTGGCGGCTGCGGTATAGAGAACCAGCAGGTCAATCACCGCGCCGTCGCCGGCGGCGCTCGGCGCCGCCGGATACGTCGGCGGTTCGGCCGCCGGCGCGACGAGCGGTTGCGCTTCATCGGGGAAATGGGTGGGGTCAAATTGCGTGATGGTATGAACCCCATCGCCGCTGTACGCGACCTGATAAACGGTCGTGGGCGTGCTGATTTTGCCGACCAGCACATTTTCGTAGACGACCAGGAACACGTGACTGTAGGCGACTGTCTCCAAATGCCCGACCCAGGTGTAACTGCCATTGCGGTTCAGTTCCACGCGATCCATCACGGCGTTAAAAATGGCGTCATCGAACAGGTTAAGGGTCAAATGACCGGCCGTCGCCGCATCATAGGGAATGGGATAGCGCGCTTTTTCCATCACCTCGAAGTTGACGATAACGCGCCGACTGCGGATAACGGCCGGATCATCGCCGGCGGGCGTGACGCCGCCGACGGCCGTGAACAATAGCCCGGTCGCTGACGCCGCGCTGGTCTGTAGAATGAGGAGCGAGAAAGCCAGGGAGAAGGCCATGGATAGACTAACCCATCTACGCAATAAGGTGAATAGACGATTCATCGTATAGCCTCCTAGGGTTGGGATGTTTTCATTATACACCGAAACAACGCAAAAATCATCTATTTTGCCGTTCAGGCGCTTTGGCGTTATACTATCTCCTGATCCCTGAACTAACGGCAATCTGATTAAGGACTATCCGACTTATGGCTAAAAGCTTGAAGTGGCTTACCCACGCCGATCTGGCGATCAAGAAAACGCCCACAGTCTCCCGCGAGGAGTACCTGGATCACATGACCTTCCGGCGCAACGAGCGCCCTTTGTTCACCGAAATCTTCGGACCGATGGTGGGACTGAAGGAGGAGTGGCTGGCCCAGGGCGCGACGCCGGAGGAGCTGGACTTCTCCGCGTTCCGCTACCGCTGCGAGGCGCGGGGCGGCGTGCCGGTGAACACCGGCCGGCTTGGTGGTTTTACGCCGGAGGTGTTGGAGGAAACGGATGAGGTCATCATCTCGCGGGACGAGTACGGGCGGACGATGAAGATGAACAAAGGCGTGGCGACGCTCCCGCTGCCGCTCGATCACCCGGTCAAGACGATGGACGACTGGCTGAAGATCAAGCCGTGGTACGAATTCTCGGAGGCGCGCTTTGGCGCGGACTGGGAGCGCGTGGCCCGCGAGCACCGGGCGGCAGGGCGCGTGGTCACGGTCTCGATCCCCGGCGGCTTCGACGAGCCGCGCCAGTTGATGGGCGAAGCGGCGCTATGCATGGCCTACTACGATGATCCCGAACTGATCCACGACATGCTCACCACGATGGGTGAGACGGCGTTCCGCGTGTTGGAGCGCGTGTCGGCGGCGGTACAGGTGGACCTGCTCTTCGTCCACGAGGATATGGCGGGCAAATCCGGGCCGCTGGTGGGGCCGAAGCAGGTGCGCGACTTCATCAAGCCCTACTACCGCCGCGTGTGGGACATGCTCGCCGAGCGCGGCGCGCGGCTGTTCGACCAGGATAGCGACGGCAATATGGAGTCGGTGATCCCCGCGTTCCTTGAGGCCGGCGTCAACTGTATGCACCCCATGGAACCTGCCGCCGGGATGGACATCGTCAAAATCCGCAAACAGTACGGGACGCGGCTGGCGTTCTATGGCGGCATTGACAAACACGTGTTGCGCCGCAGCAAAGCAGAGATTGTGGCCGAGCTGGCGTACAAAATCCCGCCGATGCTCGCCACGGGCGGCTGTGTGCTGGCGTTGGATCACCGTATCCCGAACGGCACGCCGTTGGAGAATTATCGGTTTTATGTCGCCAAAGTTTGGGAGATGATAGGTGGGTAGACGGTAGACAGTAGACGGTAGACGGGAGAGGGGAGCGAAGATGATGAAACCACAAGATGGCGTTCACGGGATGGTTGCACGGGAACAGATGAGCGAGTCGGCGCGGAAGTTGCGCGATACCTACGCGCGTGTGCCGGGGATTCCGCTGTTCAAGCGCGAGTTCGGCTATTACTGCCTGGAACGCTGGGCAGAGCAGGGGATGCCGCAAGATGTCCCCCTGGCGGAACTGTTCGACTACGACCCGCCGGGCCATTATCCCCTGGGGCAACTGGGCTGGTGCGAGGCGGCGTTCGATCCACTCTTCGAGACGGTGGTACTCGAAGATCGCGGCGAGTACGAGTTGGAGCAGGACTTCGCCGGGCGGCACGTGCTCTACTTTAAGGGCCGGCGCAACGGCTTTATGCCGGAGTACGTGGATCATCCGGTGAAAGACCGCCGCACGTGGGAAGAGGACATCGTCTGGCGGCTCGATCCCACCACGCCGTCGCGCTACGCCGACCTTGATGAGCGCATGGCGCAGGCGCAGGCCGCCGCCGCGCAAGGGCTGATGATCTCCCAAAACCTGATCGGCGGCTATATGTACCTGCGCAGCCTCATCGGGCCGGAGGGACTGCTCTACGCCTTCTACGATATGCCCGACGTGATCCACGCGGCGATGGAGGCGTGGTACAAACTGGCCGACGCTGTCATCGCGCGGCATCAAGAGCACGTCACACTCGACGAGATTTATCTGGCGGAAGACATCTGCTACAATGGCGGCTGCCTGATCTCGCCGGCGATGATGAAGGAGTTCCTGTTCCCGTATTACCAACAGCTCATCGCCAACACCAAAGCGCGCCAGATGGATAAGACGCGCCACCTCTACGTGCAGATTGATACGGACGGCTACGCGGTGCCCGTCATCCCGCTCTACATTGCGGCCATCGGGATGGATGTGATGAGTCCCTTCGAGGTGGCGGCCGGCTGTGATGTGGTGGCGATCGGGCAGCAGTACCCTGGCCTGGCGCTGTTCGGCGGCATTGACAAGCGCGTGCTGGCGCAAGGTCCGGCAGCGATTGACGCGATGGTGGAGCGTATCCTCCCGGTGATGCGCGCGCGCGGCGGCTACATCCCCACCTGCGACCACGGTGTACCGGAGGAAGTCTCCTACGCGAATTATCTACACTACCGCCAGCGGTGCATTGAGTTGGGTGAATGAACATCGTTGGAACGTTGCAACGTTCCAACGTTGCAACGTTCAAACATTCAAACGGAGGATAACATGGTAGAAAGGACGTTGCTTGTCGAACACCGGTATCTCAATCTGCCGGTGCAGAACGGCGCGGAGAAGCGCCTGGTGCGGTTTATGGTGGACGGCGCGGAAGTGTACCGCTTCGATATTGAGTTGGCCGAGGGTGAGCCGGATTTTTGGGTTTACGCGGACCTCGCGCCGTTCCAGGGGACGCGGCTGACGGTAGCGGTGGATGACGTGTGTGAAGATGCGCTGGCTGCGCTCGTCCAAAGCGAGACCCCGATGGGGATGGACGACCTGTACAGCGAGAAGTATCGCCCGCAGTTCCACTTCACCTCGCGGCGCGGCTGGCTCAACGACCCGAACGGGCTGGTGTTTTACGATGGCATGTATCACCTCTTCTATCAACATAACCCCTACGGCTGGAGCTGGGGTAATATGCACTGGGGCCACGCCGTCAGCCCCGATCTGGTGCATTGGCAGGAGCTGGGTGACGTGCTCTATCCCGATCGCCTGGGTGTGATGTTCTCCGGCTGCGCCGTGGTGGATTGGCAGAACACCACCGGTTTCCAGGAGGGCGACGATCCGCCGCTGGTCTTGATCTACACTGCGGCGGGCGAGCCGTACACCCAATGTCTCGCTTACAGCACCGATGGCGGCGAGACGTGGGTGAAGTACGCCGCCAATCCCGTGCTCGGTCACATCGCCGGGCACAACCGCGACCCGAAGGTCATCTGGCACGCGCCGAGCCAGCAGTGGGTGATGGCGCTCTATCTCGCAGGCTATGATTATGCGCTGTTCGGCTCGCCGGACCTGAAGACGTGGCGCAAGCTGTGCGACGTCCATATCGGCGACGCGACCGAGTGCCCCGACTTCTTCGAGTTGCCCGTGGATGGCGACCCGACGAACACGTGCTGGGTGTTCTGGGGCGCGAACGGCAACTACGTCCTCGGCAGCTTCGACGGTGAGACCTTCACGCCGCAAACCGAGGTGCTGCGCTATGCCGGGGGTGGCGACAGTTACGCCGCGCAGACCTGGAGCGACACACCGGACGGCCGGCACATTCAGATTGCCTGGCTGCGCGTCAACTTGCCGGGGATGCCGTTCAACCAGATGATGGCGTTCCCCTGCGAATTGACGTTGCGGACGACGCCGGCGTCGGGGAGCGACAGATTCCCTCAAAGCGTGCGGTTGTACAGTTGGCCCGTGCAGGAGATCGAAACACTGTACCGGCGGACGTACCGCTGGCAGGATTCGCCGATCGCACCCGGCGAGAATCCGTTGAACGGCATCCAGGGCGACCTCTTCGACATCCACGCCGAATTTGCGCCTGGCGCAGCGACCGCCATCAGCTTTGTCATCCGTGGCGTCACGGTGACTTACGACGTGTTGCAGGGCGTGCTGACGTGTGAGGGGCGCACCGCGTCACTGCCTCTCGTCGATGGCAACGTGCGTTTGCGCATCCTGGTAGACCGGGCTTCGCTCGAAATTTACGGCGCGGATGGCCTGGTCGCTTTGCCCAGCGGTGTGATTCCACCCGCTGACGATCGGACATTGTGTTTGTGCGTGCAGGGCGGACCGGCGCTGGTCCATGCGCTGACCGTCTACGAGTTGGAGTCGGCATGGCGATGACGACAGAACCTGACCGCAGCCGCGTGCACCTGACGCGCGGATACACGATTGCCCTGATCAGTGCTGCGTTTCTCTCCACCACGGCGATCTTCATCCGCCACCTGACGCTGACCTACGCACTTCCGGCGCTCGTTTTGGCTTTCTGGCGGGACGTTTTTGTGATGCTCACGCTCTTGCCGGTGTTAGGGGCCTTGCGCCCGGCGCTGTTGCGGGTTGAGCGTCGTCACCTCCTCTACCTCGCGGCGTATGGTCTGGTGTTGTCCCTCTTCAACATCACGTGGACGTTCTCCGTGGCGCTTAACGGCGCGGCAGTGGCGACGGTGCTCTGCTACTGCTCGGCGGCGTTCACCGCGCTGTTGGGGTGGTGGCTGCTCAAAGAGCGGCTGGATGGCGTCAAGTGGCTGGCGATTGTGTTGAGTCTGGCCGGCTGTGCGCTGGTCTCCGGCGTGTTTGCGCGGTCGGCGTGGCGCATCAGCGTGGGGGGCATGCTGGTGGGGACGGCGGCGGGGCTGAGCTACGCGATTTACAGTTTGATGGGACGTTCGGCGGCGCAGCGCGGCCTGAATCCCTGGACGACGCTGTTGTACACGTTCGGCTTTGCGACGTTGTTTTTGTTCGGCTTCAATCTATTGCCGGAGACGGTGGTGCCCGGCGGGGCCAACACCCTGGCTGACTTCTTCTGGCTTGGCGGCGTCTGGGCAGGGTGGGGCGTGTTGTTCCTGCTGGCGGCCGGTCCGACCGTGGCAGGGTTCGGACTGTACAACGTCAGCCTGAGCTATTTGCCGTCGAGCGTCGTGAACCTGATTGCGACGTCGGAGCCGGTCTTCACCGCGATCAGTGCGTACTTTCTGCTTGGTGAGCGGCTCAACGGGACGCAGATTGCCGGCAGTCTGATGATTCTCTCCGGTGTCGTCGCCCTGCGCTTGTACGATGGCTGGCTGGAAAATCGAGCGCGTCTTTTGTCAGCAGATTTAGCGGATTGAGCAGATTTTCTGAATGGCAGACAAGAAATCCGCTCAATCTGTTGCGCATAGCGTTATGGAACGGCTGATCAATTTTCGAGATTTCGGCGGTTATCCTACCGTGGACGGGCGGTGGGTGAAGACCGGCTACCTGTATCGTTCCGGGCGTGTGGATCAGGCCAGCCGGCGCGACCGGGAAACGCTGCACGCCCTCGGCATCAAAACGCTGATTGACTTGCGCTCGCCGAGAGAGCGCAAGCGGGCGATACGGCTGTGGCCCGGCGCGCGCGTCGTCTCGCTGCCGATGCCCTTCGACAAACTCACCCGCGAACGTCTGAAGCCGTTGTTGTTCCGCCGTAATGTGCAGGAGGCCGTGTATGTTATGGTCGAAGGTGTGTACGCGGATACGGTGGCCCATTCGTGCGCGCAGGTGAGGGCGCTGTTCGCGCTGCTCCAACAGCCGGAGGTTTACCCGGTGCTTATCTATTGCCGCGCCGGGCGGGATCGCACGGGTTTCATCAGCATCGTCATTCAGCTCGCGCTCGGGGTAGCGACGGAAGACATCGTCGCCGAATACTTGCGTTCCAACGCCTCCGTTTTGCCCCAGGCGCGACGCGCCCTTGCCCTCTTCAAAGTCCTCTCGCTTGGCTTGTTCCCTACGCAAAGCCTGTACGCCCTCTTCGCTTCGCAAGAACGCTATGCGCGCACTGTCATCCGCAAGATCGCGGACGACTATGGCGGCATCGGCGGCTATCTGGCGCGGTGCGGGGTTAATGATAAGGACGTGGCGACAGTTAAGGATGCACTTTCTGGCTCATTGACTGACTTGGCTCGGATTATCACTTCTAGCTGTCCTGTCGGTTCCGTTGATATAGAAATACACTAAATCTACACGTGTAATCCTCGAATTC
>JAIOAS010000188.1 GCA_019873725.1 Chloroflexota bacterium
GATAATGACGCCGGTTGGCGTCACCCATCCATCGGATTGAACGCCGGCGGTGGTATCGCCCCCCTCTCGATGTCCATCCGCGCAAATACACCACCGCCGAGGAGCAAAAACGCACCGAGCCATTGATACCAGGCCAGGCGATCTCCCAAAAAGACAAACGCCAGGGTCAAACTGACGGCCAATTCTACCAGGCCGATGATCGCCGTTTGCACGCCGCCGAGTTTCTCCAGGCTGAAGAACATCGCCAACCGCGAAAAGGCCGTGGTCAACCCCAAAGCCACGATCGCCGTCCAGCCGGATGTGGAGATCGGCGCAATGGTGGTTCCGCCACTCACGGCGCGCGCAATCGCCACCGTAAGCGCCATGCCGGTGAGAATGTACAGCGTCCCCGAGCGCGAAGGCACGTCGGCCAACACCCACTGCCCCATCACCAGATACCAGCCGGTCAATCCGGCGTAGGCCAGCATCAACATCACGCCGAGATAGTCGGTGAGGGTGTTCATCATCCACGGCGATGTCACCAGCACCGCGCCACCCAGCGAGATCAGCAGACGCCCCAACGTCACGCGCCGGATCGTCTGCCCGGAAGCGCTCAAAAAGATGACGGCCCAAACGGGATAGAACGCCCCCAGCAGCGAGGCACGCGAGGCGTCCAGGCGGCTCAGCCCGCTGTAATAAAACAAGGAACCGATCCCATTGATGATGCCGACAAGCATGCAGTTCAGGATGGCGGACCACCCGACAGCAATGCGCTTGCGCCAGAAAATCAGGTAGATGACCCACAAAAAGAGCGCCGCGACCGCTGTGCGCAACGCAGCCAGCGTCATCGGATCGACCCTGGCGCGATAAGCAAATTTCCCCAGAATCGGCGCCCAGCCGAGCAGAAAAGAGGCCAACAGGCCACTCGATAGTCCGGAGAGACCCTTTGGCGCCCTGGGTGCATGGGTATCGGTCGCGTTGTTGTCAGTCGGATAGTCGTTCGTCATGTCGTCATCGATTGCAGGTATGGCATGCTGTGCTATACTGTGGCGCAATGACCCGTAAACAAAAACGAATTCTGATCATCCTGGGCATCCTGGACTTTGTCGTGATCGGGGTATTGGCCGCTGTCGTCATCCGCACTATAACCGCTAAGCCGCCAACGCCGCCCGTCGTCGTCCAGGCGCAGATTTCACCCTGTATGCAAAGGATGCTTGATGCCTGCGAGATGCTCCCTGCACCTTTTAGCAACACCGCTTCAGTTGCCTGGGATACCACACAACTCTACATCACGTTGCACGCCACCTATCCCACCACAACACCACCTGCGGAGAGCGCCCAACTTTTGTGGACGGCGCTGGATGAACTGAAGGCGGTGCTCCTGAGTGGTTGCTACGTTCCAGATACCATCACCATCGCATTGACAGCCCAGGGAAGCACAGAAACCATCCAGTACCTCGCCCAACTTTCAGGCCAGGACGTTAGCGCCTGGATGACGGGAACGCTGCCCGAAGAGAATCTGGCAGCGCAATCCCACTTTCGCCAGACCGTACAAACCCGCCAGGATTAACAGGATTTGTCCTGCCTTACAAGACAGGAACACATTCCCCCCGTTCCGTAGTCAAGGCCGCTAGAATGGCTGCCGGTTCGTTGGTGATAATGCCATCGATTCCCCATGCGGCAAGCTTCCGTGCCACCACGGGATCGTCGAGCGTCCACGTGAAGACCCGCAGCCCACGGTCATGCGCCCGCCGGATTGCGTGCGCCGTGAGCATATCTTTGTGCGGGTGGAGCGCCTCGTGCGGCGTGAACGGCCTCAGCAGCAACGTCCCCGGGTTCAGCGGACCATAGAGCAAGCCACAGGGAATCTCAGGGGCCAGCGCGCGCGCCCGGTAAAGCGCATAAGGCTTAAAGGACGAGAACCACACGCGGGTCGTCATCCCCATACGCCTGACCAACTCGACAACAGCAGGCACCAGCGCCGCCGTCTGCCCGGCCTTCAACTCGATGTTGACCAACAGTCGCGTGCCGACCTCGGCCAGCACTTCTTCCAATGTGGGGATGCGCTCGCCGGCAAAGGCCGCAGCGAAATGCGTCCCGGCATCCAGCGCCTTGAGCTGCGCCAGCGTCATCTCACGCACCAGGCCATGACCGTCGGTGGTGGCATCGACGCTGTCATTGTGAATGACCACCGGAACGCCATCCCGCGAGAGATGGACATCTAACTCGATGCCATCAGCCCCGACATCCGCCGCCTTGCGGAACGCGGCAAGGGTATTCTGGGGTGCAGCGTGGCTCGCCCCCCGATGCCCCAAAACGAACGGTCGTCCCAACGGCTGTGCGCGTTGCCACAAATCAGGAAAGCGGATCATCTCAGTGCTCCTTGAACTTCACAAAGTAGGCTTCTGCCGCCCGGTCGATCAGCTCCTTACTCAGAACCGGCTGCACATCGAGGTATTTGGCAATGTCGATAATCTGATCCAACAGGTCGCGGGCGTGGCAGGCGCGCGGAGGACGGTTCACTTTCAAATAATGCTCACGGACCAGATAAGCGAAAGCCTGCTCCGAGAAAGGTACTTTTTTGGCAGCGGCAACGCGCTTGAAAATTTCGGCAAATTCCTCCCAACTCGGATCGTGCACTTCGATCTTGTGCCGGATGCGCCGCAGGAAAGCCTCGTCCACCAAATCGGCCGGCTCCAGGTTCGTCGAGAAAACGATCAAGACCTCGAAGGGAATCTCGAATTTGCGGCCCGTGTGCAGCGTCAGGAAGTCGATGCGCTTTTCGAGGGGAACGATCCAGCGGTTGAGCAAATCCGTAGGACGTACCTGCTGCCGCCCAAAGTCGTCAATCAGGAAGATGCCGCCGTTGGCCTTCATCTGGAAAGGCGCTTCGTAGTACTTGTTGTTGGTATCATAAACCAGGTCAAGCCCCTCCAGGGTCAGCTCACCACCGACGACGATGAACGGGCGCTTGACCTTCAGCCAGCGCGCATCCACATTGCGCTGCCCTTCTTCCTTAATCGGCTTGTGGTTGACGTCGTCGAAGACCTTGATGATCTGCCCCTCGATTTCTACGGCGTAAGGGATATACATATCGCCCTCCATCAGCAAGGTGCCGATGGCTTCCGCGATCGAGGTCTTGCCATTGCCGGGACTGCCAAAGAGGAAGATAGAGCGTCCCGAGTTCACCGCCGGGCCGATCTGCTCGAAGGTCTTGGGGCTAAAAATCAAGTGCGACAACGCTTTCTGCAGGTGTTGCTTGTGCACCACCACGTCCTTCAAGCCTTGCACGCGAATCGACTGGATGTAGTCTGTCAGCGGGACCGGCGCCAATCCGGTATACTGCGAGCGTTCCAATGCATCGCGGGCGTTCTCGCGTCCGCGCGCCGTGAGGACGTACTCGTACATCGCTTCCGAAAGCCCGCCCCGCCCTGAGGCGCTGCGCACCTCGCAGAGTTGTTCGCGTTTGAGAAAATCCAGGATCGCCGACACAACACCCGCAAAGGGTAAGCCCATTCTGTCGGCAAGGTCGCGCCCGGCGAGGTAGCTTTCAAAATAGAGAGATTTCAACGCCAAATCACTGAGTAGCCCCATATTCAGGCCGGTTTCGGCGACCGAACGGGGGGCCGGCGGCGAGAAAACACCACTGATAATGCCGCGTTGCGGCTGAACTTGCTGAACCATACGCACCTCCGAAAATTAGCCGTTAGTCGTCAGTCGTTAGTCCAAAGTCGAAAGTCTAAAATCTGGCGTCTCTGTGCCCCTGCGATGGAATCTTCTATCTCGTCGAGTCTCAGTAGCTCCAATTTTGCCTGGTCTGGATCGCCAGATCCAGACCAGAACGGGGATCTGACGATCCCCTGGAAGCATTTTTGGATCTACTGAGCCTATGGAACGATGCGGATCACATCACCTGCGCTACGTCCCCACACTTCGGGGAAATAAATCTCAGAAACGATGGCAGGTAACGCTCCGTAGAAACCCGGCATGACCGCCCGCAATACATACGTCACCTGGTACGTGCCAGCAGGCACTTCGGATGCAAAAAAGGCCATGCGATCGTCCAGAACCTCACACTGCTCAAAAGGCATTGTCCCCCAACCCGCACCGTGATTCTCGGCGCAGCGCGTGGTTATGCCTGTAACCATGACCGTCGGAACGAATCCCGCCGGATGTGGACTTTCCAACCGCACATAAGTGCGTGCCTGGGGGACAATCAGAGTCAGGCGAACTGCCACCTGGTCTCCAACACGCACTTCGGTCAGCGGACGACATACTGTAGGAGCAACAACAACCCTGTTCCCCACGGGTGACTCTGCAACAGCACAATATTCCCGGCGCAGCATCAATCCGCGGCTTTCTGCCACAATCTGGGCTACGGGAATAGCAAGTTCCGGTTGAATAGTATAGAACAGTTCCCCCCTCCCACTGCCACGAGAGATCTCCACACTATTAGGATGATCGCGCAACAAAGTCGGGAGAGAGGCATCACGGCCTCCAGGACTGCCGGTCGCCAATCCCACCCGCAGCCGCCATGGAACGATGATTTCGTCGTTTGAGGCGACTGGGCGCTCAACATTCTCCGTCAAAGCCACGCCGTTCAACGCCACGCTCCAATCGTAATAGCGGGATACGCCAGTCGTTGCAATGTCGGGAGAAACACGCAACACATCAGATAAACCGGCGATGGCCCATGCTGTCTCGTAAGTCGTCTGCCAACGCCCGCCGCGCCGTGTAACCATAAGCCAGTGCGCGGCCTGGGCTAACAATGGATCGTCAGGCGAAAAACGCGCCAATGCAGCAATGGCAACGCTTGTGACAACGACATCGGTATTCCAATGCAAATCACTCCCATCGCCGGTGACGAGGTCGGTATCGCCCGCCCAATGCGCACCTGCCGCAGACAGTTCAACTTCGCTGCGCACCCTATCGAGCAAGCCCAGAAGCCGCGAATCCGAGGGGTCGGATGTTCCCAACGCCAGTGCCAGATAAGCGCGCCCTACCACCCCCAACGCTTCCCGGTCGGCGTACAATACCCCTCCAGCACCGGTAGGCCACGGGACACGCGCCTCAGACAATACATACAGCCCCAACGCATGACTCGCATAGCGCACATCGCCGGACAGGTTTCCCGCGATCATATCGTGAATGTAGCTAAGCGCTCGCTCTTGGACCTCCGGGCGTACAGCGAAGCCTGCGCGCTCGGCGTTGACCAATCCCAGGGTCGCAAAGGCAGTGAGGTGCAGCGCGAATTCTGTGCGCGCAAGGTCGGTGCGCGTGTTTTCCGCTCCCCACCACCCCCAACTGCCATCCACATTTTGACGCGCATAGAGCTGCGCCAGTGCTTGAACGATCGAAGTGTGCAGACGGGCCATCAGGGCATCATCGGTAACGCCCAACTCCTGAAGCACGCGATAGATGAAAACATAGGATGTGAAACGTTCAATTAACACATCGGTGGAAGCGTAAGGATAGCGATCCAGGTAGGTCAGTGTGTCGACCAGCGCCCCAACAGAGGAAGGGGCCACACGTATCAACAACGTGCTCGCGTCACCGGCTTCCGGCGGGATCAACACGGTTTCCACACGAGTCTCCGCCTCATCCAACACACCGGCAGTCCCAACTACATCCGGTAACACATAGCGATAGACGGGTAACTGGGCCGAAACACCCTCCCGATATCCGCCTCCCGTCGCCGTGAACGTCAAGGTCAGTGCCTCAGTGCCGCTCTCGGCGACGGAGACCGGCCATGTTACACGCGCCTGCCCCCTGGCGGGCAAGTCAAAGGTGCGTACCAATGTATCGACGCGCGCGCCCACATCCGCCATCAACTGCACGGCGCCTGAAAAAGGCGCATCCGTGTGATTGGAGAGCAGAGCGGTGACTTCCACCTGATCCCCGGCCACCAGGAAGCGCGGTATGATGGGTTGGAGGCACAACGGCTTCTCGGCGACAATCGCCACCTGGGTTTCGCCCACTTTGGTATCGGCAGCGAGCACGTCAATCACCGCTACCCACGTCGCCGGTGTATCAGGCAGGACAAAGGTGAAATTCGCCTCGCCACCGACGTCGGTGAGGCTGTCACCTACCCATACAGCATCCGCGAAGCGTTCACCGACTGTCCAGGGTAAAGCAATCCCCTCGCCGAAGCGCGCGCCGTGATATGAGGTTTCCGCGGGCAACATGGGCACATCCCATCGACCGGAAAGCACCAACATGCTATCGCCCGTTACCACGTGCAAGGGGTGCGCACCGTAGAACACATCGCGCAGAGAAGGAACGCTGCCCCCGCGTGACAACAGCGCCTTATCCACCAGCGCAACAGCTACCTTTGCAGGGGCGGGAGGGCCGGCGGCATCTGCCACCCGCACGTGCAAAGACACCGTGTCCCCTGGCCGGTAAGCCGGCTTGTCTGCCGATGCGGTGATGGTCAACGTCTGCGCCGTGGGGGCGACATACAACGTCACATAGCCGGCCCGTATTTCCGGCATAGACAGTGTCTCGGTGACGCCGCGGATCAACACAAACGAAACGTAGACATTTGGGACGTAGGCTTCGGTGATCGGAATCTCCACCACCGGATTGGGCGCATCGAAATTGCGCCGCTCGACGGCGAGGATGCCGTCGCGTTCGACCGTCATCAACATTTGATACGGCCCGTCAAACGTTACCGGCAGCAGAATTTTAGCCCGGTCGCCCACGTTATACACGCGCTTGTCAGCCTTTGGGAGCACCTGATCTGCTTCCAGCGGCCAGGAAGCTATCCCCTCGCCACTGACCCAGAGCATAATCTCGGTGTGCATCGGATAATTATCCGCATCCAGCGCATCTGCCGCAACAATGTAGGTACCACTGTGTGGTGGAACAACCTCCGCTGCAACCCGACCTTCAAAATTTGTTGTCACGCGAGTGGTGGAAACAACGGTGTCGGTGTAACCCCATGCGGAAGCCCCTACCTCTGAAACTCGATACCACTCACGCTGGATCAACGAGACGGCAATCTCTTGTTCGGCGACCGGTTGTTGTGCCCAGTCCTGCGCCAGGAGATTCACTTCAGTGCGCAAGCCGGCGCGGGCCACCCATTCACGCGGCTGTATGCCCAGGTAAAAACGAGAGGGGTGCACCGTCACCTGTCCCTCACCACTGACCGGCGGCAGGTGGGCTTCCTGGACAGCCTCATCACGCACAGCAGCCGTGATGCTCCAACGCTGTGGGCCGAATGATTGAGCGGCAGCCTCGGTCGGCAATGCGAGAACGAAGCGACCCTCCGCATCGGTTTCAGCTTCACCCGCGGCGACCAGAACGGGGTCGCCCGCCGGCGTACCAGGCCACTCCCATGTCTCAAACGGGACTACCGATAACGATTTACCTTGCGCGTACACGGTCCATGTCAACGGCGCGCCGGCTACGGGGAGGCCAAAAGCATCATCCACCCTGATCACTGCGCTGATCGTTTCACCACGTAATACTTCTGCCGCCACCGGCAGCACTCGAATGGTCAACGCGGTTTGAGGAGGAGCAACAACAGCGAAAGCCGCCGTCGCCGGCCGGTGATGGCTATCGCCGGGCAGGGATGCGACAAGCACGTAGTTCCCCGCCCCCAGCCCATCCGGGAGTGTCAACGTGCCGGTAAACGTCCCCATGTCCGACAGCGCCAGTGTCGTCGAATAAACTTCACGCCCTGCGGCCTCCCGCAACGTCACCCGCACGGGCATATCCAACGCCGGTATTAAATAACGGGCATCTTTCTCACGCACGATCCCCCGGAAGTATACAGTTTCCCCAGGCCCGTAGTTCGCCCGTTCTGTATACAGGTGCAGGCTAAAAGGCGATGGCACACTGCCGTCCAGCGCCACCCCGAAGGCGGATGGCGCAGCCTCCCCCACCCACGAAGTCAGCGCCACGCCGAATCCTGCCGCGCCCGGTTCGCCGACAACCGCCGCAACATTGGCCCACAAATCCTCACGCGGGCTGATAGGGATTTGCGCCAGGCCGTCGTCGTCCGTGGTGCCGGCAGCGACCAGCACGCCCTCGCCATCCACCAAACGCACGGCAGTACGACTGATCGGCTCACCACTGCGCAAATCTGTGACCCACACCAGGGCTTCTTCCGCCGCCAGCTTCAACGTCAGGTGACGATCTACCACCGCGAAGGCAAGGGATTGCGTCCCCCACGGCGGATTGGCCCATGCCAGGTGATAATAACCGGTAGGTAGCGCGCCACCCAGACGACGCAAAAGCAATGGAACCACGGTGGGAGTATTGCGCGGCACGGTGAACTTCTCTTGCCACTCGCGAATCACGACACCTGCAACATCTCGTCCCCGCACGAAATCCGACTCGGCCACTTCAGAGAGGGTGAAGGCAACGCGCCCCAGGTTTTGCACCGAAAAGTAAAGCCGAGAGGGTTGCGACGCATCGAGCGTCACGACATTTGCTGAATCTACCACGCGGATAAAAGCGGGGAGATCACCGGTCACGAAACACGACCTGTGGCTTTCGGTGATAACATTGCCGTACACGTCGGCAATACCCGGCTTGAGCAGCACGCAATACTCGGTCTGCGGTTGTTTATCCCAGGAAAGGTAATAGACATTCGCGGCTGCGTCGAAATTGGTGTACACATTCTCCACCGTTGGGGTAATGATGATGTTGCGGTCCAGCGTCGCCGCATCGAGGGCGCCGACAAACATCAAACGCAGCGGTTCGGCGACATCCACGCCGGTAGCACCATCGCGCGGGACGGAACTAACCAGCGTTGGAGACGATACAGTCGTGAACGTCCATTGCTGCGGGTTCTCCAGAGGCGCACTGGTGGCTGCACGCGCACGTGCGCCGACCTGCACAGTATAGCGTGCCCCCAGATGCAAATTTGTCAGCGGGGTAAAGACCAACTCCGCACCGTTGTCTTCCCACGTAATCACACCGGGAACGACCACCCCCGTCTCATCGCTGACGCTAAAAACGCTGGCAGTGATTTCCTGATCCATCGGGGTATTGAAGCGCACACGGATGTCCGTCTCCAGCGGAACCTGCGATTGCCCCTCGCCCGGTACACTTGTCCGAATCACAGGGGAGGCGGTACTGAAAGACCAGGTCAGCGGATCACGGAGCGCCGCCCCTTCCACGCTCACCACACCCGCCGCCAGGGTGGCGGTATATGTCCGACCGGCGGCCCATCCCCGCAGCGCATCAAACCGATAGACGGAAGTTTCTACCCACATCCCCGTACCCAAAACGGCGGGATCGAAGCTCAAGGAGAGCGCACGACATTCGCCATCCGCCTGCGCCGGTTTGCCAACACAGGTGAGTGGAACAACGGCGCGGTTGAAAACGATCAGGGCCGGCGCATCAATGCGCGCGTCAAGTGATCCGGCAGATGGCGTCACGTAGGTGACGACCAACGGTGTGAGCGTCGAAAAGGCGAAAGAGAGTTCAGTGGACAAGGGCAATCCCGCCGCCGAACGTATGTCTCCCCCCAACGTCACCCGGTAGCGGGTAGCGGCAGTGAGGGCGCGCGGACGGAAAACCAGCGTCGCATCATCCGGCCACTCGAAATCGCCCTCAAGAGGCGGCGTCACCCGGAACGCCGCGACAACGCTCGCCTGGTCCATCGGCTGATCGAAGTACAGTTTGATCGCCGTCGCATTGGCAACTGCGGAAGGGGTAGCATAGGCAGCCACTTCCTGACCGGCGTGTGGTTCATAGCCGAGTAAAACCGGTGGGTAAGGACTCTCAGACGGCACCGGCGTCGCGCTCGGCGCCGCCGTCGCCGTGAGCGTGGCTTCTGGCACAGAAGTGGGCGTGGCAGTTGGCAAGCTAAGCATCCGGTCGCAACCGGTCAGCCCCACCACGATGAACCATACGCAGATGGCCCATAACCACCACGCAAAGGATTTGTGCATACATTCCCCCTGACATTCAGATAACGGCTAAAACGCTCTGGCTGCCGTCATCTTTTTCGGCAATCTTAGTCCAGGAAACGCAAAAAGCAAGCGCAGACAGAGCGCGATTCTTCGCGGCGCGATTCTTCACGGCACGAACCTTCGCGGCGCAAAGATTTGCGCAAGGTCTGCGCTTATGGCA
>JAIOAS010000189.1 GCA_019873725.1 Chloroflexota bacterium
GCGGCATCTGGCGCAGTTGCCCCGCGTGGCCTGGGACGACGCGGCGCACTCCCTGCTGGAACGCACGCTCGACGATTCGGCCAACCGGCGCATCATTCTGCCGGAAGCGTTTCTCATCACGGATGAGCTTTTGGGGACGGTCACACGGCTGGTGCGCGACCTGCGCATCAACGACACCACCATCGCACGCAACCTGGATACCTACGGGCCGTTCGCCGGTATCGAACCCCTGCTGATGCGCCTGGTCAAAGCCGGGGCGGATCGCCAGGCGATGCACGAAATCCTGCGCGATGTGGCGATGCAAGCGTGGAATGCAGTCGAAAAAGGGCACCCCAACCCGCTGGCCGCACTCCTGGCAGAGGATGCGCGCTTGCTGCGCCATCTTGATGCCGCGACCATTCGCGCCTGCCTGGACGCGCGCGACTACGTCGGCGATGCGCCGGAACGCGCGTTGGCGCTGGCACAGCGCATCCGTGAAGCCATCGCCGGAGAGACGCGAGCCTGAGTGCAACCTGCTAACGCAAAAACGTAACGTCTCCCCATTTCCCTCTTGACACCGCAACAAAGATATGCTATATTAGATAGTAACTTAAACGTATAAGCTTATACAAATAAGGTTATACATATAAGCTTATATGTATAAGTCAAATCTGAAAAATTTTCCTCTTTTCAAAGTCCAAACACACAAGGGGGCCGAGAGGTGATAGAGCTATGAAGCGACCAACCCAAATTGACGTAGCCCGGTTAGCAGGAGTCTCAACCGCAACCGTTTCGTATGTGGTCAATGGGCTTGCCGATGGCCGGGTGCCCATCTCTGAGGAAACCCGCCAGCGCGTCCTGGATGCCATCGAGCAGCTTGGCTACGAACCGGACGCTCGCGCCCAAGCTTTGCGTTTGGGCCACTCGCAGACCATCGGCCTCATTCTCCCGGATATCCACAACCCACATTTCTGGCAAACTGCTGATGGGGTGGAACAAGAACTGCGCGCGGCAGGTTACCACCTGCTGCTCTCCAGCGCCGACCTGGATGCCGATCATGGAAAAGACATCTTCAAAGAGATGTCACGGCGTACCGATGGGCTAATTCTGATGAGCGCCTATGTTTTCCAATCGGAAGAAGCGCAAAAGATACTCGCCCAGCTTCTCAAGCGACGATTCCCTATCGCAAAGATCGGCGAGCACCCCGCTATCGATTGTGTCGTGTCCAATTATGAAACAGCGACACGGGAGGCAATGAAGCATTTATTGTCGCTACAACACCGGCGGATTGGCTTAATTTACGGAGTACGGTCACCGTGGGAAGACCGTGAAACTGTCGATCTGCCGGTTGGTTCGGCGGGGGGGTTGGACCGCTTGCTGCCTTACCAGGATGGCCTGCGAGCAGCCGGCCTGCCGGTTGACCCGGAGCTGATCGTCACGTGCGGCACGAGCATTGAGGATGGGTATCAGGCTGCCATGCAGCTTCTCAACCTTCCGGCGCGCCCGACAGCCCTGCTGGCGATCAACGACCTGCTGGCCATCGGCGCTTTGCGGGCCGCCACCGATCTGGGATTGCGTATTCCCGCCGACCTGTCACTGGTCGGCTATGATGATATTCCGCTAGCCAGTTATCTGACGCCGAGATTGACAACCAGCTCGAAAGACATGGTAAGAGTAGGGCGAGAAGCGGTTAAGATGCTGCTGACCCGCATCCAGGATCCAGACCGGCCCCAGCAAAAAATCGAAGTCCAGGCCCGGTTTATTGTCCGTGAGTCAACAGGCCCGGCCCCGTTTTGACGAGGGGACGGCTATAGCCAGGTCATCAGGAGGCAAGTTTCTCTATGCGCAAGGCGTCCGGTATCCTCAAATTTCTCAAACGCAACGCCGCCGGCTATATGTTTCTCGCGCCGTGGCTCGTGGGCTTCCTCGTGCTCACGCTGTACCCGATGGCTTACTCGCTGTGGCTCGGTTTCACCAACTATAACTTCACCAAGCCCGATGCGACGCAATTTATCGGTTTTGGCAACTATCTGAAAATGTTCGGGCCGCTCTTCGGGCTGTCCGAGTTCACCGCATCCACGGGCGAGGTGATGCGGGTAGACCCATACTACTTGAAGTCGTTGTCTGTGACGTTCACGTATGTGTTCGTGTCTGTGCCATTGAAGCTGACCTTCGCCCTCGCCGTGGCAATGTTGATGAACCAGAAACTGCGAGGCGTGGGGTTCTACCGCGCCGTGTACTATATTCCCACCCTCCTCGGCGGCTCGGTAGCCATCGCGGTCTTGTGGCGGAAGTTGTTCGAGAAAGACGGCCTGGTCAATCTGTTCCTGGGAATGTTGGGCTTCACCAATCTCCCCGGATGGATTACCAACCCTAAGTATGCGCTTTGGACGCTCGTCCTGCTGACGGTGTGGCAGTTCGGCTCATCCATGATCATCTTTCTCGCAGGACTAAAGCAAATCCCGCAGGAGTATTACGAGGCGGCAGCCGTGGATGGCGCGAACAAGGTCCGGCAGTTCTTCTCCATCACCATCCCCCTACTCTCGCCGGTTATTCTGTTCAATCTGGTGATGCAGATGATCGGCGCGTTCCAGGCGTTTACCCAGGCTTACATCATCGGCGGTGGCAGGGGTGGTGTACTCAACTCCACCCTGTTCTATACCCTCCACCTGTACATTCAAGGGTGGGCCTACCGTGAGCTGGGGTATGCCTCCGCTATGGCGTGGGTGCTGCTGCTCGTGATCGGCGTGCTCACGGCGATTGTCTTGAGAACGTCGAACTTGTGGGTGTCCTATGGAACGGGGGAATAACGTGAAAACCAACATCGTTGTACGCCACACTTTGACCCATCTCTTCATCATCGCCCTGGGGATCGTGATGGTCTATCCCGTACTCTGGATGATCGTCAGCTCGTTCAAACCCAACACGATGATCTTCAGCGATCCGGGGTTGATACCGAAAGCCGTGACCCTTGAGAACTATGTCACCGGCTGGAAAGGCTATGCGGGGACGACCTTTGGGAGGTTCTTCCTTAACTCGCTCTTTATGTGTGCGGTGGCGATCATCGGCAACCTGATCTCCTGCACCATGGCGGCGTATGCGTTCGCACGGCTCAAATTCGTGGGCAGAGGCTTATGGTTTGCTGTGATGATGACCACCCTGATGCTCCCAGGGCATGTCACGCTCGTACCGCGCTATATCATGTTCAACACCTTTGGATGGGTAGGAACGTACCTCCCGATCCTCGTACCGAAATTCCTGGCGACGGATGCGTTCTTCGTGTTCCTGCTGGTGCAGTTCATCCGCAGTTTGCCGAAAGAGCTTGACGAGGCGGCGACCATTGACGGGTGCTCACCCCTCGGAGTTTTCCTGCGGATCATCGTCCCGCTTGCCAGCCCCGCATTGGTGACTACCGCGCTGTTCACATTCCTGTGGACGTGGGACGACTTTTTCAACCACCTGCTATACCTCACCAAGCCGGAGACGTTCAGCGTTTCGCGGGCGCTGCGCACATTCATCGGTGACGCCGGCGCAGTCTCCAACTGGGGTGGCGCGCTGGCGATGTCTACACTATCCATGATTCCCGCCTTTATCCTGTTTTTCTCCCTGCAAAAGTACTTTGTCCAGGGGATCACGACCACAGGCTTAAAGGGTTAATACAATCACAGGAGGGCTTGTTTATGAGATGATGATCAATGACGTTTTTCGAATTTGTCCACTGAACCCAAACAAAAACTGAAACTACACAGAGACAGGAGGATTCTAAGATGAAACGATTTCGTGCCATCACACTCGTAGCGCTGCTCGTGGCGCTGTTCGCAGCATGCACTACCCCGACCCCCCAGGTCGTTATCGAGACCCAGGTTGTGGAGAAGGAAGTTGAAGTTGTCAAGACGGTGGAAGTCGTCAAGACCGTCGAAGTCGAGAAGGAAGTGGTGAAAGAAGTCACAGTCGAAGTACCGGTCCGCGCCGATGGACTGCCGGAATACACCGGTGGCCCGGCGGAAATTCGCTTTGGGTGGTGGGGCAACGATGACCGCGCCGCCCGAACGCTCCAGGTTATCCAGTTGTTCCAGGACGCATATCCCGAAATCAAAGTCATCGGCGAGCCGAACGGTGGCACGGCTGACCACTTCCAGATCATTGACACGCAACTGGCCGGCAACAACGCCCCCGACATTATTCAACTCGGCGGCAACTGGCCTGACTACAAGCAGTACCTCGAACCGCTCAATGGCTATCTCGGCAAACAGCTTTTGATCGACACCCCCGAGCGCTTTGACCAGGCCGCGCTAATCCCCGCGACGGATGTCGACGGCAAACTCTACTGCGTCAGCCTGGGCACGAACACGCTCATCCTCGCCTACAACAAGACGATGATCGAAGCTGCCGGAGTCGCCCTCCCCAAGGATAACATGACCTGGGACGAAATGATCGCCTATGGCCGGGAACTGAAAGCGAAGCTCCCCGAAGGCGTGTGGCCCTTCGTGGACAACAGCACCAACACGGCGAACTACCTGAGCTACTTCTACACCCAGCAGGGCACGCCGATCTGGACACTCGACGAGGGCGGTAAATCCTACGCGACGGTTGAGTCCGCCAAGAAATGGCTGCAGATGTGGGCCGATATGCGCGCCGAGGGGCTAATCCCCGACGCAGACACCACCGCGACATACGGCGAGACCGGGACAGACAACTCGGCGCTCGTGGCGGGCAAGGCGGCCATTGGCCTGATTTGGAGCAACCAGTTGGCGGGTTATCAGGCGGCCATGACCGACAAGCTCGGCGCGACGACGCTTCCCGTCGGCGGTGAAGACTCCTACGTCATCCAGATGAGCCAGTACCTGGGGATGTACAACGGCAGCAAGAACAAAGAAGCGGCGGCACTGTTCATCAACTTCTTTGTGACCAGCCCTGCCGCAGGCGCGGTGCTCCAGACAAACCGCGGCATACCTTCCTCACCGGTTGTGCGCGAGAAAATCGCCGCCGGGGCCACCAAAACAGATGCCGAGGTGTACCGCATCTACAACGTGGTCGCCGACCGCACCATCCCCCAGGGACCAAACCTGCCGAACGACCAGGAATTCGTGAATGAGCTGCGGCTGATCGGTCAAGCCGTTGCTTATGGAGAGAAAACGGTTGATGAAGCGGCTGCGGAGCTGCAGGCCTTGATCGAGCGTCTGGCGAAGAAGTAACTGCCAGCCAAAACGACGTTTAGCAAAAGTGCGGGGTCATCTGACCCCGCACTTTTTTATTTCCCAGCCTGGCTTGTGCCGCGCCGCATGGATGCCGATTACCCATCGGCCATCAGCGTCTGCACCGCCGCAAGTTTCTCCGTCTCATCAAACAGCGCGCGCACCGAAACGGCGAATCCCGACACAACCGCGCTTTGCAAGATGCCGGTCTGACTTTTCATCCGCAATTCGTAGCGTTCATCCTGAAGCACATACTGCTCAACGACTTCCGCATCCGGGTCCACAATCCAGTATTCGACGACGCCGTGCGCTGCATAATCCACGAACTTGATGCCCCGGTCGTTCTCGACGGTCGAAGGCGACAAAACTTCTACCACCAGGTCCGGCGCGGGGAACTTCATCTGGTCAGGCAATAGCGTTTGCGCTTTCGCCGGACCAAAATACACCACGTCTGGCTCGTAATCGTTGCGCGTCAACGTGACGAGCATTTTTTCGTGGCCGACATAACCCAATGTATGGCGAGACACATAAATATCCAGCAAAGTAGACAAATTACGAACCACGGTTACATGACGCAGACGCGCCGGCGAGTGCATGAAAACCTCCCCATTGATGAATTCCACTTTCTGATCCTCGGCCATTTCGGCGTAAAAACGCTCGCGGCGCGCGCGCTCGGCGGCTAATAACGATTCGAATTCCTGCACGTAACGGGGCAATTGCGGCGAGCAGCGCAACTGCTGCACCGCCGTCGCAATCGGCATCCCTATCGTTTGACTCAACACCGTCATGACGCACCTCCTGCACTCGGTTCACTTTCATTATAGCACACTCAAGGCTATTACAGTTAACTTTCGCATCTTTCGTGTGGGGTTAAAACTGATCCCGCAGGAAGTTGAGATGATGCCGGCTCAATAGACCGTGCTAAATACACCTGCCCCTGGTAATGCCTCAGTATCAGCAGAGCAACGGCGCAGAGAATCAGCTCCGAAACGGCCTCCGAGGCCCAGATGCCGTTCAAAGCGAAGAAACGGGAGGCCAGCAGCAACACCGGCAGTTTGATCAGCAAGATACCGCCGAGCGTAAGGCCGAGGGCTTCCTTTGCCCTGCCGACCGATTGGAAATACGCCGCCACAAGCATTGCCACCCCGCTCAGCGGGTAGGACAGCGCCAGGAAACGCAGCGCGATTTGCCCTTCGGCGATGATGAGGCTTTCCTTGGAGAGCAAGGCAATGAGGGAAGCCGGAATCAACAAACAGAGGCCACCCACAAGCAGGCCGTAGACGACCGTCGCGCCCAACGAAAGCGACAGCGTCTTCCTCACCCGCTCGAAACGCTTCTGCCCGAAGTTGTAACCCACCAGCGGCTGCATCCCCTGGACGATGCCGGTCTGCGGCATACTCAGGGAGGCGTAGAGGCGGTTGACAATCGCAAAGACGCCCAAAGCGCTGTCGCCGCCCATCACCTTGAGCAGGTTGTTGGTGACGATGACCACAAGGCTGGCGCTGATGCTTTTGAGAAACGAGGGCAGCCCGATCATCAATACCTCCCCGATGATGGATTTGTCCGGTTTGAAATAGGCGGCCTTGATGCGGTACGATCTGTTCTTCCTGAAAAAGAAAAAGTAGACGCTCATCCCGGCGGAGACGGCCTGTCCGATGACGGTCGCCCAGGCAGCTCCGGCGACACCCAGGCGCAGCACGATGATGAAGAGCCAGGCCAGCACGGTATTGATAACGACCGGGATCACCCAGATAGCGGTCGAAAAGCGGGCATTGCCATCCGCCCGGATGATGGTTGAATAGCCGGTGCTGGTAATCGCCCCCAGAAAGATGATGCGGCCATACGTGATCGCATAAGGCGCGATGGTTTCGGTGGCCCCCAGCAAGAAGACGATCGGCTTGATGAACAGCGTGCCGAAAATCGTGATCGTCACCGCCACAGTCCAGAAGATCAGGAACGTGTTGGCCACAGTCCGCGACGCCCGCTCGACATCCTGCTCGCCGAGCGCCCTGGAAACCACAGAGGCGCCGCCGACCCCGACAATGGTGGCGACGCCCCCCAGCGCCATCAACACCGGCGAGATAATCGAGGCCCCCGCCGCCGCCAGCGAATTGATGCCCACGGAGAGGAAGTAGGTATTGATGATGCTGTATGCGGCGTAGACCAGCAGCGAAAACGTGGTCTGTGAGGCCATGTCCAGCAGCAGCTTCCAGATCTTCTCCGTGCCCAGACGTTCAACAATAGGGGCCGCCCCGCTCTGGTGTGTACGACGCATAGCAACTCACTTTGCTTTCAGCCACTGCATGGCGGCGTTGATAATCCCCTTGGAGGCGTTGAAGATTTCATCGGTATCGTAATTGCGGTAATAGCACTCCGTGTTCATGATCAGGCCGAGGTGCAGCGTGTAGAGATAACAGCGTTGTTCTTCGGCAAAAGTAAAAGCGGTTTTGCCGTAGCCGCGCATGGCATCCGTGATACCTTGACCGAAAGAGAGCGCCCTGAACTGCGCCTCCATCAGTGGCTCGGCCCACATCGCCCGTTCGAAATCAATGATGCCGGTGATCCGCCCGTCCTGCACAAAGAAATTGGGGTCCCAGGCATCCCAATGCACCAGGCAGGGCGTGGTGATTTCCTCCAACGCGGGCGCGTGCTTCTGGACAACGGCGCGGATTTCGTCGAAGCTGTAGTCGAACCCCGCGTTCTTGCGCGCAATGTCTTCCAGCGCCGATTCTACCAGCTTGATGAACGCCTCTTTCCATGTGTCCGCCCGCAGGTCCGGATTCCCGTCCAGACCGAAATAGACACCGGGAAAGGTGTTGATCTCCCGGATAATCGCGCCGATGTGCAAATCAATGGACTCGCGGATTTCGGCGGGCAAGTTCGCTCTGACATGCTGAAGATTGTCCCCGTAAATTTTCTCCATAAAGAAATAGTCCGCGTCGCACAGATCGTGGGCGTCATCGAAAAAGTAGATTTCCGGCACAGGGATAGCCGGATTTTGCCGGACCAGGCGCATGGCAGCCACCTCAGTCGCCATAATATTTTTCTCGTACAGCAGGACTTCCGCGCCCTGCGGTGGGGCAATCTTGAGGATGACCTCTCGTCCATCGGCCAGCCGCACGTTGTAGGAGGCATTGAACCAGCCCTCCTTCAGTTCGGCGACCGCTTCTTCACCGGGAGCTAGCCCCAGGCCATCAAAGGCCCGCATGGCCATGCGTTCAATCTGTTCCCGGGTCTTTCTGTTTTTGGTCTTGCTTTCCATATTCTCTCCTTCTGCGAAATTTGAGTGTCATTCATTTTACTACGATCAGGTTGCCAGCCCGCCTTCCGTTCAGCGTGAAGTGGTTTCAAGACGAAAAAAGTCAACAGGAAGAGGGCAGTCCGGTCAGGGCCTTGACAACGTCAATGGACATTTGACTTTCCTTGCGCCGTTGGAAAATCCGGGGAAAGAACGACTTCCGTTCTTTTGGGCAGGGCTGAAGAGTAGCCAGGTAGTTGACATACGGCTCAAAGTGGTGATATTTTCGCCTCTCTTCATCATATTCCAACTTTCTTTCCCACTCGATCACCTGGTTAATCAATAGTAACGATCCCATAACATCCTCCTATTTGCAATCGATTGCATCAAAATCTAAAAAAGACTGTCCTTCAGCTTAAGCTGATTTGCGAACCACCAACTCCACCGGAAGCGTCACGCTCGTGACTGCGCCGGTTTGGATATATTGGATCAAGTTCTGAGCCAGCAGCTTGCCCGCCAAAGGGAGATTCTGCCGTATGGTGGTAAGGGGCAGGTTGTTGTAGACGGCGATGGGCAGATCGTCATACCCGACGACGGCAATATCCTCTGGAACGCGTTTCCCCCGATCTTGAATAGCCCGGATTGCCCCAATCGCCATCAGGTCACTGTTGGCAAAAACCGCATCCAGGTCAGGAGCTTGTTCCAACAGGCGCTGCATGGCGGCAACACCAGAAGTGTGTGTATAATCACCATACACCAGCAGATTGGGATCCACACTGCGTCCAGCAGCCTGTAACGCATGGTCATACCCCTTGAAACGGTACTGCACCGTTAAGCTACCGGCAGGACCGCCCAGAAAAGCAATCCGTTGCCGGCCGATACGGATCAGATGCTGAGTCGCCAGCATACCTCCGGCAATGTTGTCGCCGGTAACCCAGCAGTAATTGAGTGTCGGGATGGGGGTTCCCCAGCCGATGAAAGGTATATCCATCTCTACCAGAGACTTAATCAGCACTGGTTTGTGATCTGAGGTCATCAAGATAAAACCATCCACGCGCCCGCTATCAAGATAGGCGCGCGCCCATGCCGCGTCGCGGGGATCGGCGTGAATGACAAGGAGATCGTAACCCAGGGCGTGTAGCCCATTCCCAATACCGCTCAACATCTCCAACCCAAATAAATTGTCCTCGGAGGTCAATTCCGGGTACTGGGTAGATACGACAAAGGCTACCGTATGGCTTTGACCCAAACGGAGATTACGGGCCGGGATGTTAAGGCGGAAGTTGTGTTCTCTGGCGATGGCTTGAATGTGCTCTCTTGTCTGCTGACTGATGAGAGGGCTATTATTCAGAGCGCGCGAAACCGTCGATCTGGACACATTGGCCAGCCGGGCGATGTCTTCAAGGGTTTGCACGGTCTTCTTACTCATAGCCATTCTCTTATCTTTGCAATCGATTGCATTATAACACAAAAGAGAACCTTTGTCAATAGGATAAACGGTGAGGGGTGTGGTTCAAGGTTTTGCGTGAGCATTCTTGCCAACAGGCTCAAGGCGCGCCCGGCCAAGCGGCATACGCCGCCAAGGATGATTGGCCGCCGGTCGCCTGGGCGCACT
>JAIOAS010000190.1 GCA_019873725.1 Chloroflexota bacterium
CAGCAGATTTAGCAGATTAAGCAGATTTTTGACCGATTTACAGCGCATAATCTGCTAAATCTGCTTAATCTGCTGACAGGAATAAGGAAATTTTACCGTGCGCCTAGTATAATTGGCGAATCGCACGGATAGCCGCAAGAACCTCAGTATCCTGAGCGCCGTTTTCGATCAACGCTTGCACATAATGGTACTGCCACCATCGCGCCTGATCTAGCGGGTCCAGACAGAGATCAAGTGTCCGCTGTGGGGTAATCAGCCGGATACTTTGATCCTGGTACACGCGTACTTCATGATCAACATTCAAATGTATTGAAGCGACCAATAATCGCTGATGAGAACGAGTTGAACTCATATTCGCGTCCATTTCTAGCCTCCTTATTCACGCGCCGGAATATGCACCGCTGTGATCGTCTGGCTGCCTTACTGACCATTCTACCAACGGCGGCAGCACTACCGCAATTCCTGCACATCCCACGATGGCAGTGTAGCACAACTTGCCGACGGAGCAACCCAACTACGCTTGACATTTTCCGCACTTCGCATATAGTATACGTAATTCAATGCGCTAACAGCGTCGAACCGGAAAAGTAGCGTAGGTACGCGCGCCAGAGATGTGGATACGTGAGCCAAAGCTCACAAGGGTGAGAATCCACTCGCACACGGCAAACGTGAATGGGCCGGGGAGCTGCTAACTCGAACGCTCAAAGGGGGCAATCCTCTTTCAAGTAGAGTTAGCCGGAGTCGCCACCGTTATCAGGGCCGAGGGTATCGTCCAAAGGACCGTACCTGCACAGAGTGGAGCTGGCTTAGAACAGAATCGCGTCACCTGACGCGATTTTTTGTTTCCAAAACGGAGAAAACAGCTCAACCAGGGTGGCACCACGGGAAGCAAAACGCCTCTCGTCCCTGCTTAGGGGATGAGAGGCGTTTTTTGTTGGGGGGAGGGAGTAAGGAGTAAAGAGTAAAGAGCAGCTCACTCATTACTCATTTCTCATTACTCATTTCTCATTACCATCATAAATGAGGGGAATAACATGAACACATTATCACGTGAACAATTCTATACCGCTGCACAACAGGGGGCGTTGGTGCCGGTGTATCGGGAACTGGCGGCGGATTTGGAGACGCCGGTTTCGGTTTACCTCAAACTGCGCGGGAGGGGGCCGGGGTTTTTGCTGGAAAGCGTCGAACGCGCCGAGCAGTTGGGGCGCTACTCGTTTCTCGGCTTCAACCCGCGCCGCCAGATCATCGCCCGCGGGCGCGAGGTGACGGTGCGCGACAACGGCTACAGCCAGACGCGCACGCTGGCCCCCGGCGAGGACCCCCTGCACGTCGTCAAGGCGGAACTTGCGTCCTACCAGCCCGTCGCGCCCGTCCACGAGATGGTGAAGGGGCTGCCGCGCTTCTTCGGCGGCGCAGTCGGCTATCTGGGTTACGACATGGTGCGCCACTTCGAGACGCGGCCCGCCAGCCGCCCGTGGGCCGACCTGCCGGACGACCGCGATCTGCCCGACATGCACCTGCTCATCACCGACACGCTCGTCGTCTTCGATCACGTCCAGCACCGGCTGTTGCTCTTCGCCAACGCTCCTACCCCGCCCGGCTGCAATCTGGATGCCGCCTACGACGAGGCCCTTGCCCGGCTGGACGCGCTCACCGCGCAGATGCAAATCCCGTTGGCCTACACATCCGCCGCCCCCGGTTCCACCGACATCCCGCCGGTCTCTACGATGACGCAAGCCCAGTACGAAGAGGCCGTGCGCCGCGCCAAGGACTACATCGCGGCGGGGGACATCTTCCAGGTGGTGCTCTCGCAACGGCTCAAACGGCCTACCCAGGCCGAGCCGTTCGACATCTACCGCGCGCTGCGGCGCATCAATCCGTCGCCGTACATGTTCTTCCTCGAGCTCGATGACCTGCATCTGGTGGGATCGTCGCCGGAGGTGCTGGTACGGCTGACCGATCGCACCGCCGCCGTGCGCCCCATCGCCGGGACGCGCCCGCGCGGCGCAACGCCTGCCGAGGATCAGGCGCTCGAAGCGGAACTGCACGCCGATCCCAAAGAGCGCGCCGAACACGTCATGCTCGTCGATCTGGGCCGCAACGACCTGGGGCGTGTCTGCGATTTCAACACCGTTCACGTCCCCGAACTGCTCGTCACCGAATCCTACTCACATGTCATCCATCTCGTCAGCCATGTGGAAGGCCGTCTGCGCGACGGGCTGGATGCCTACGACCTGCTGCGCGCCACGTTCCCGGCAGGGACGCTCACCGGCGCGCCCAAAATCCGTGCTATGGAGATCATTGACGAACTCGAAGGCATCAGGCGCGGTCCTTATGGCGGCGCGGTGGGCTACTTCGGTTTCAACGGCAATATGGACACCTGCATCACCATCCGCACCATCATCCTCAAGGATGGCATCGCCTACCTGCAAGCCGGCGCGGGCATCGTCGCCGACAGCGATCCAACCTCGGAGTACCACGAAACGCTTCATAAAGCCGGTGCGCTAAGCAGGGCAATTGTGATGGCGGAGGAAGGGATTTAGGATTTAGGATTTTGGATTTTAGATTTTGGATTGAAAGGAAAAGGAGGAATGTGATGATTCTGGTCATAGATAACTACGATTCGTTTACGTACAATCTGGTGCAGTATTTGGGGGAGTTGGGGACGGAGATGACGGTGCGGCGCAACGACGCGGTGACGCTGGACGAAATCCGCGCGCTGCGGCCCTCCCACATCGTCATCTCACCGGGGCCGGGAACACCGGAGGATGGCGGCGTGTCGCTGGACATCATCCGCACGTTCTACACGACGGTGCCCATCCTCGGCGTGTGCCTGGGCCACCAGTGCATCGGCGCGGCCTTCGGCGGAAGGGTGGAGCGCGCCGGGCGGTTGATGCACGGCAAGACCAGTCGCGTCTACCACTATGGAACAGACGTGTTCGAGGGCGTGCCCAGCCCGTTCAACGCGATGCGTTACCATAGTCTGCTCGTCCATGAACCGCTGCCGGCGTGTCTCAAGGCCACCGCCTTCACCATCGAGGGGGAAGTGATGGCGCTCCGCCACAAAACCGCGCCCCTCATCGGCGTTCAATTCCACCCGGAAAGCATTTTGACAGAACACGGGAAGACGATTTTGAAGAATTTTTTGGAGATGAGAAATGAGAAATGAGTAATGAGTAATGAGTAATGAGTAACAAGTCAAACGCTCTTCACTCTTTACTCTTCACGCTTTACGCTTTACGTTTTACGCTTTACGCTTCACTTTATCAGGAGGAACGCAATGATTACAGAAGCTTTGAATCAACTGTTGGAGGGACAATCGTTGTCTATGGAACAGGCCGAGGGGGTGATGGCGCAGGTGATGGCGGGGGAGGCCACACCGGCGCAGATCGCCGGGTTCCTCATCGCGCTGCGCGTCAAGGGTGAGACGGTGGAGGAAATCACCGGCTGCGCGCGGGCCATGCGACAGGCCGCGGTCAAAGTGAAACCGCAACAAACCAGCCTGGTGGATACGTGCGGCACCGGCGGCGACCGCTCCGGCACGTTCAACGTTTCCACGACGGCGGCGTTCGTGGCGGCGGGGGCGGGACTGCGCATCGCCAAACACGGCAACCGCAGCGTCAGCAGCCTGTCGGGCAGCGCGGATGTGCTCGCCGCCCTGGGCGTCAACCTGGATTTGACGCCGGAGCAGGTCGCGCAGTGCATTGACGAGATCGGCATCGGCTTCCTCTTTGCGCCGAAGCTGCACCCGGCGATGAAATACGCCATCGGCCCGCGCCGGGAGTTGGGCGTGCGCACTGTCTTCAACATCCTGGGACCGCTGACCAACCCGGCAGGCGCGCAGGCGCAGGTGCTCGGTGTCTATGATCCGGCGCTCACCGAGGTATTGGCAAGCGTGCTACAGGGGCTTGGCTCGCGGGCAGCTTACGTCGTCCACGGGGACGGCGGCCTGGACGAGCTGACCACAACCGGCCCGAATCGCATCAGCGTCTTCGGCGTCGCGCCGGGGAACGGTACTGTGGTGACGCAGATGCTCGACCCGCGTGACCTGGGCTTCGACCGCGCCGCAGCCGCTGAGTTGCGCGGCGGCGCCCCGGCGACGAACGCCGCCATCACCCGCGCGATCCTCAGTGGCGCAGAACGCGGAGCCAAACGCGACGTGACGCTGCTCAACGCGGCGGCGGCCCTGCACGTGGGCGGGCTGGCGACGGATCTGGCGGACGGCATTGTCAAGGCAACGGAGAGTCTGGACAGTGGAGCAGCGTTATCCAAACTTGAAGCATTGATTGCGTGCAGCCAGGGAATGGCAAGTTAAATGCTATGGAAACAACTACCCAACAGAAACCACAGCAGACACAAAACATCACCATCGCGCTGGCAACAGAAACGGATTTGGAGGCCATCCTGGCCCTGCAAAAGCTGGCCTATCAGAGCGAGGCGCAACGGTACAACGACTTCGACCTGCCGCCGCTGCGCCAAACGCTGGAAGAAATCCAGGCGGATTTTGCGCGCATGGCGTTCTTCAAAGCCACCGCCGGGGAGCGCATCGTCGGATCGGTGCGAGGCTACGCCAAAGACGGCACGTGCTACATCGGGCGGCTGATCGTGCATCCTGACGTGCAAAACCGGGGCATCGGCACGCGATTGATGCAAACGCTGGAGCAACACTTCGACACCGTGCAACGCTTTGAACTGTTCACCGGTCATAAGAGCGAGCCGGCGCTGCACCTTTACCACAAACTTGGGTATCGTGAATTCAAGCGCCAGGATATGCCAACGCATACCATCGTATTTTTGGAGAAAATATGAAGCAAGACGGCCCTATGTCCCCAGGGTCTTTTCATACTTGCTCCGAGGGGAACGCCAGTTCCCCGCCTCTGACACGCAGCGCGGATCTGACGATCCGCTCGAAGCAAAATAGGGGAACTGTGACGAGAATGATAAAGCCATGCCTATACCTGGTGTTGAGTTGTGCGCTCCATAACGTACAAGTATAATATTCTCTTGATCGACCATATCACGTCTCAGGAAACACCATGAAGAGCACCTTGACGCCGGCAGAACAAACGAATCAAGCCCATTGGGACGAAGTCGCGCCCATCCACATCGAAGCTTATGAAGAAGTAGCACTCCTCAAAGCCGGCGGCATCGCGCTGGACGAGATCGAACTACACGAAGTCGGTGACGTGACCGGCAAAACGCTGCTGCACCTGCAATGCCACATCGGCACGGACACGCTCTCGTGGGCCAGGCAGGGCGCGATTGTCACAGGCGTGGATTTCTCGGCGGCGTCGATTGCGGCGGCGCGGCAGTTGGCGCAGGAAACCGGACTGGACGCGACCTTCATCGAGGCAGGTGTCTACGACTTACCCAACGTCCTGGAAGGGCAATTCGACATCGTCTACACCTCGCGCGGCGTGCTGTGTTGGCTGCGCGATCTGGACGAGTGGGCGCGCATCATTGCGCATTTCCTCAAGCCGGGCGGGTTGTTCTACATCATGGAATCGCACCCGATGTGGAACACCTTCGAGGAAACCGAATCAGGCGAATTGAAGCCGCTGTACTCGTATTTCCATACCGCCGAGCCGGTACGTTGGGAGGCCGACGGTGACTATGCCGACGACACGTACACACACGAAGTCGCATCTTATGAATGGACGTGGTCACTCAGCGATATCCTCAACGCGCTGCTCAAGGCCGGGCTGCGCCTGGAATCGTTCAACGAGTACGACCGTCTGTTCTTCAAGCTATTCCCTGGAATGATGCCCTGCATCGAGCGGTGGTATCACTACCCGCAGTACGGGGGGAAGCTTCCGTGGATTTTCACCTTGACGGCGCGGAAACAGTAGGTACGTCTATGCCAGACCACTCAGAAGCACAAAAGAAAGCGCGCGCGCGTCTACCGCGCTACATCGCCGTGCGGCTGGTGACGTTGCTTTGCATGGTGGTCGTCAGCGTGTTCATCACCACCATCGTTGCCAATATGGGTGGCTACGTGGATGAGGTCATCCGAGCCGACACGACGTATGCCCTGGGCATGGCCATGCAGAACGATCCGTATGCCAAGACACTGACGCCCGAAGAGCGCGTGCAGCTCCTGGAGGACAGGGTGAATGCCGCCATGGAGGCGCAAGGCATCAACCAGCCGCTGCTCTTACGCACAGTGCGCTGGGTGTGGCGCGCCCTTACTCTCGACTGGGGCCAGGCCAGGGTAGCTCCCATCGTCTACGCCTCGCAGGTTTCCAACGACGTTCACGTCTATGTTCTGGAGCGGCTGCCGCGCACGCTGCTGTTCTTTGGCACAGCCAACCTGCTGTTGTTCTTCGTCAGCATCATGGTCGCACTGGCATTGACCCATACCCGGCATGACTGGCTAAATCGCCTCATCATTGTATTCTCCCCTCTCTCATCGGCGCCGGCGTGGATTTATGGCTTGCTCTTGACGGTAGTGGCCATCCAGATTCCGAGTTTGCGCTTTGTGACCGCGGGCTTGAACGCCTGGCCGACCGAATTCAAGTGGTCCTACGTCTTCTTGATCCTGCGTCATTTGCTATTGCCCACACTGTCCATTTTCTTGAGTAAGTTCTTCCAGAGCGTCTTCGCCTGGCGGACTTTTTTCATGCTGCATTACGACGAAGACTATGTGACCCTCGCCAAAGCCAAGGGGCTGAAATGGCGAAAATTGGAAAAGGATTACATTCTGCGCCCAACGTTGCCCGCCGTCCTGACGAACTTCGCACTGCTCCTGATCAGCCTGTGGCAAGAAGTCATCATCCTGGAGTATTTTTTCAACGTCGAAGGCATCGGCCGGTTGTTCATCCAAGCCCTGGCTTTCCACGATACAGCGATGATCCTCGCCCTGGTCGTCACGTTCGCCTATCTATTGGCGCTGACCATTTTCTTGCTGGACATTGCCTACGCGCTGGTGGATCCCCGCGTGCGCATCGGCGGCGAGACACATCTGAAGGTCAAAGCGCCACGACGCGCACTGCGCGACCTGACGATCCGCCCGCCGACCTGGCAGCTACCTTCCCCTGGCACGTTAGCGCGTAACACATGCGATCGTTTCCTCAAAGTCATACGCACGCTCATGCAAACGGCGCGTGAGTTGGTGCGGTACCCCTCAGCGGTGATTGGACTGAGCATCATTGCATTTTTAACCGGCGTCGCCATCTATACAGTAGTGACCATGCCCTACGCAAAAGCCGTGGCGCTGTGGCGCGGCGACCAACAAACTGTGCGATTGCAACCCAAAAGCGCACAGCCCACCTGGTTCGGCGCCTTCACCCGCGATAGCTTGCCCCCTACCCTGGTATTCGACAGCCGTTCAGACCCTATCGAGCGCCAGGTCACGGTGCTCTCGCCGGAGATGACCGATATCACGTTGTCATTCCCTTTCGAGTACACGTATGATCGTTTCCCGAAAGAGTTGGCCGTCTATTTGTACAGCTATCCGGTTGAGCGCGCGCCGTTTGTCTCCCTAAGCTGGCACACACCTGACGGGCGTGAAATTCGCCTGGGAGATGTGACGGTGCGGAAAGAGGAGGCATACTGCTTCGCCCACGACGAACGCCTGCTGCGGCGACTCGGCGGCGTCGTGCCCGAAGAAGCCCTGTTCGTCGATCCCACTAACCCCCTCAAGCCGCTCAAAGGCCACTACGAGCTGCGCGTCAGCGGCCTGATGTTCGAAGAGCCAATGGAATTGGAGGCGGAGTTCGTCGTCTACGGGCAAGTCCACGGGCTGGCAGGAACGGATGCCCGCCGCCGCGATTTGACGGTCGCCATCCTCTGGGGGACGGCGGTCGCGCTTGCCTTCGGGCTGCTGGCTGCCGTCGGCGCTACATGCTGCACGATGCTCCTGGCAGCGACGGGAGCCTGGTTCGGCGGCTGGCTGGACGAGCTATTGCAGCGCATCACCGAGGTGAACATGGTCTTGCCCTTCTTGCCTGTCAGTCTGATGATTTTTACCCTTTACTCCAAGAGCTTCTGGGTACTGCTCGGCGTGATCGTGTTGCTGAGCATCTTTGGCAACAACCTCAAGAGTTATCGGGCCATCTTCTTGCAGACGAAACAGGCAGCTTACATCGAAGCCGCCCGCGCCTATGGCACAAGCGACTGGCGCATCATCTTCAGTTACCTGATCCCCCGCGTCGCGCCGGTGATGATCCCGCAACTGATCATCCTTGTGCCCAGTTACGTGTACCTGGAATCCGCACTGGCCTTCTTCGGGTTGAGCGATCCAGAACTGCCCACCTGGGGAAAGTTGGTCCAGATCGCGTTCTCCTCCCCGATGACGGGTGAATCTTTTCATCTGGTATTGCAGCCTGCACTCATCTTGCTGATCACAGGGCTGGCCTTCGCGCTGGTAGGGTATGCCCTGGAACGTATCCTGAATCCACAACTGAGAGAGAACCTGTGACAATGTCCGCACCGTCATTTTTAGATACGATCATCGCGCACAAACGAGAAGAAGTCGCCCGGCAAAAGCAAGTCAAGCCGCTGGACACCTGGAAGGCCGCAGCCGAGTCTGCACCACCTCCACGCGACTTTCTGACAGCCTTGCGCGCGCCCGGCGTGAGCTTGATTGCCGAGGTGAAGAAAGCATCGCCGAGCAAGGGTCTGCTCTGCCCGGACTTCGACCCGGTGCGATTGGCGCGCGCCTACGCCGCCAACGGCGCGGCGGCGATCAGCGTGCTGACCGACGCGCGTTTCTTCCAGGGCAGCCTGGACGATCTGCGCGCCGTGCAGCAGGCCGTAGACATCCCCGTGCTGCGCAAAGACTTCGTCGTGGATGCGTACCAGGTCTACGAGGCCCGCGCCGCCGGAGCGGACGCCGTGCTGCTCATCGTCGCCGCGCTGGACGACGCGACGCTGCGCGATCTCTACGCGCTGATTCACCAACTGGGCATGGTGGCGCTGATCGAAGTCCACAACGCGGCAGAACTGGAACGCGCGCTATCGTTGCGCCCGCGCCTCATCGGCGTGAACAACCGCGACCTGCACACGTTCCACGTCACGCTGGACACGACCGCCGCGCTGCGTCCGCGCCTCCCGGCTGACGTCGTCCTCGTCGCCGAAAGCGGCATCCACACGCCGGAGGACGTCACGCGCCTGGCAGCCATCGGCGTAGATGCGATGCTGGTGGGGGAGGCGCTGGTCACGGCGGAGAATGTGGCCGAGAAAGTACGCCAATTCACAGAGCTAACCGCGAATCACGCGAATCTTCGCGAATAGAGGAGAAAGGTGGTCTACGTCAAAATTTGTGGGATTACGAATCTTGAGGATGCGCGCTGCGCGGCAAAAGTGGGGGCCGACTTTCTGGGCTTCATCTTCTATCCGCCTAGCCCGCGTTACATGGCGCCGGAGCAAGCGGGAGAAATCACGCGAGCAATTCGCGCGGAGTTCGGGGACGCGAGTCCGCGCTGCGTGGGCGTCTTCGTGGATGAACCAGCCGAAGCCGTGCGTGCCGTCATCGAAACCGCCGGGCTGGACCTCGTGCAACTGCACGGCGCGGAAACGCCCGCCGACGTCGCGGCCCTGGCACCCTATGCGTTCAAGGCACTCCGCCCTCAAACGCTCACCGAAGCACAAGCAGCGGCGGAAAATTACTTAACCGCCATATACCTCTCCCCCCCGTCTACCGTCTACTGTCTACCGTCTACCCCACACCTACTCATCGATGCTTACCATCCGCGACAAATGGGCGGCACAGGACTGGTTGCGGACGTGGAAATTGCGCGCTGGCTGGCTGAGCGCTGCCGGCTGCTGCTGGCGGGCGGCCTCACGCCGGAGAATGTGACGCACGCCATCGCGCAGGTGCACCCGTGGGGCGTGGACGTATCGAGCGGGGTGGAAGCCTCGAAAGGGAAAAAGGATCATGCGAAAATGAAAGCCTTTATTGAGGCAATACGGTAAGAAGTCTACTTCAGAAGCGATAAAAACTGATCTACCGTTAAATTGGCATCGCGGAGGATTTGCTGCAACAAGCCTGGCTTAA
>JAIOAS010000191.1:0-3067 GCA_019873725.1 Chloroflexota bacterium
GCAGGTCTTCCACCGTTTTGATAAAATGGGATTGTCCCAAGATGAAGTTGATCGGTTCGGGTTTCTCGATAGATACGACGGTCAGTTTTAAGTCCATAAAATACCTCCTGGCGAATAGCGAATGGCAATCGAAAGTCCGTTGAAATCTGGTCAATCCGTTGAGGGAAGTACGGCGCCGGTGCGCAAACCGGCGGCCTCTACTGTGCGGCGCAGATCGTCCAGTGTGGCTTGGGCAGCGGCGTGTGCTTCGGCAGCGGTCGGGGCCAGCGCCACGGCAATGACCTGCAGGCCCTCGGCGCTGGCGGCCGGGAACGGCTTCGCCAGAGATTTGAGATAAACGTCGGGATGGCGGTGCGCCACGTCGCGCAAAGGGATGGCGAGGTCGGCTTCGTCGTCACAGTGAACCAGCAGCGTATGCTCGGCCCACATCCCCGGATGGAAACGGCGCAGCAGTTCCGGGGCGACCGAGGCGGCGAAGATCGCTTCCAATTCTGCGGGGACGCCGGGCATGACGTAGATCAGCGTTCCCTCGTGTTCCAGCCTGACGCCGGGCGCGGTACCGACCGGGTTGAGCAGCGGTTCGGCGCCGGCGGGCAATGTCGCCATTTTCTGCCGGGCGAACAGCGGTCCGCGCTGGGTGAGGTAATGGTGCGCCAACAGGCGATCGTAGTGCTGCTCGACGAGGTCTGCCGCTGCACTGTTGAGGACGAGTGGCACGTGTAAGGCTTCCGCCAGCGCGGACAACGTCAAATCATCCGCGGTGGGGCCGAGACCGCCACTGCACAGCAACACATCCGGCTGTTGAGTGAGGAGAAACAAAACGACATGGGCGATTTTTGTGGGGTCATCGCGCACCAGGGCCGCACATTCTACGCAAAAGCCCATTTGCGTCAAATGTTGGCTCAACGAGAAGAGGTTGGCGTCGCGGACGGCGCCGTTGAGCAGCTCATTGCCAATCGCCAACAAGCTCGCCGTGGGCATGGAGATGCTCCTGCTGAATCGGCCGTGAATCAGGCGCCGCGCCTAACTCGCCATCCCCAACACACGTTTCACGCTGTCCCGAAGTTCGTGTGTACTGAATGGTTTGACGAGATACACTTGTACTTTGGCGAGATGCTCACCGAGCACTTTGTCGATCGGGGCACCGCGTGCGGTAATGACGATGACCGGAATATCGCGCATGGTCGGCTCCTGTTTCATGGCCTGGTAGATTTCCCACCCCCCTATGTCGGGCAACATCAGGTCAAGCAGCACGAGCGCCGGTTTGACCTGGCGAATCGTCTCCAACGCTTTTGTTCCCTCGTGGACCCCAATGATCTCGAAATTATCCCGGCTCAAGATGACGCTAACGAGGTCGACCATATCCTGGTCGTCTTCGATGTAAACGATTTGTGTACGTTCCGCCATAGTGTTACCTACCTCCCAACACGCGACTTCCCCTTGCGAAATCAGAGCGCCGGGCCTGTGACAGCCCGACGCTCTGGAACGTCACATCACCAGTCTTGCCCAAGGGTGCACAGCAGACAATTTTGAATGATAAGGTTAAAGCGACCGACTATTATAATTTCGTGCCCAGCACTTTATTGACGCTGACGAGCAATTCCTGCGGACCAAAGGGCTTGGTCACATAACCATCAACTTTGGCGATGTGCAGACCGAGAACTTTATCAATGCTCTGCGCTTTGGCTGTCACCACAATTACCGGAATGTGGCTCAATTCCTCATCCGCCTTCATCTGTTGATAGACTTCCCACCCGTCGATATCCGGCATCATCAGGTCGAGCAGCACCAGCTTGGGTTTGATTTTGCGCACGGCCTCTAAACCTTCCCGCCCGCCCACGGCGCCGATAAGTTCAAAATTCCGTCGCCCCAAAATCAGGCGAATCAATTCAATCATTTCGGGTTCATCTTCGATACAAACGACCTTGAGTTTTTCTTGCGCCGGCGCAGCATCTTTTTGCGCCTCTGCGAGGGTGGATTGCGGATTTCGTTCTTCTGTCATAGGTTACCTCCTCAAATCATACACCTCAAGCTCAGTTTAGCACAACCTTAAGGGATGTCAATAAACCGCAAGTTGGAACGTACCCTTGTGTGGATGCCACTTGTTAGTGTACCATATTTTTACAAAAGGGTGAATGGGTCTTTGGTTATGGGAAATTCGCTCTCTCCCCTTTTTGGGGTATAATAGCGTTCTGGAAACCCTCACGTTTCCTGATCGTCTGTCGTAAATTCCATGAATGAGACCCGTCTTTGTGAACTGCATGGGATTTGTCGGGCAGCCATGACCATCCCACAACGCTGGACCTGTGGAGGAATAAACCTGTTGAGCACAGAAAACGAGATCGGCATTATCAAGACAGTCGACATTCAACACGAGATGCGCACGGCATACATCGATTACGCGATGAGCGTGATCGTGGCCCGGGCACTGCCCGACGCGCGCGACGGCCTCAAGCCCGTACAGCGCCGCATCCTGTACGCGATGCACGACATGGGCGTGCGCCCTGGCACCCCGCACAAGAAATCCGCCCGCATCGTCGGTGAAGTCCTCGGTAAATACCACCCCCACGGCGACTCCGCCGTCTACGAGGCGATGGCACGCCTGGCGCAGGATTTTTCCGTGCGCTACATGCTGGTCGATGGGCAAGGCAACTTCGGCTCCATCGATGGCGACCCGCCGGCCGCGATGCGTTACACCGAGGCGCGCCTCTCGCCCATTGCGATGGAGATGCTCAATGACCTCGAAAAAGACACCGTCGATTGGGTAGATAACTTCGACGGCAGCCTGCAAGAGCCATCCGTGTTGCCCGCGCGCCTGCCCAACCTGCTCGTCAACGGGGCGTCGGGCATCGCGGTAGGGATGGCGACCAGTATTCCGCCACACAACCTGGGTGAAATCGTGGATGCGCTGGTGCACATCCTCGACAACTGGGAGCGCCGTGAGGAAATCGGCGTCGAAGAATTGATGGAATACGTCAAGGGGCCGGACTTCCCCACCGGCGGGCAAATCCTGGGCCAGGAGCCGATTATCAAGGCGTATGCCACCGGGCGCGGCAAAGCCATCGTG
>JAIOAS010000191.1:3373-6273 GCA_019873725.1 Chloroflexota bacterium
CCACTGCGGCGATTGCTGCAGGTTTTCCTCGATCATCGCATCGAGGTGCTGGTGCGCCGCTCCCAGTTCGACCTGAACAAGGCGCAGGCCCGCGCGCACATCGTCGAGGGGCTGCTCATCGCCCTGGATCATCTGGACGCGATCATCCAGACGATCCGCGAAAGCCCGGACGTGGAAACTGCCCGCGACCGGTTGATGGCGAATTTCGGGCTGAGTGAGGTACAGGCGCAGGCGATCCTCGACATGCAACTGCGCCGCCTCACCGGGCTGGAACGCCAAAAGCTTGAGGAGGAATACGCCGGGCTGCTCAAGACGATTTCCTATCTCGAAGGGCTGCTGGCCTCGCCGCTACAACAGCGTGAAGTCATCCGCCAAGACTTGCTCGAACTGCGCGAGCGCTACGCCGACCCGCGCCGCACGGCCATCCGCCCCAATGCAGACGCCTCCCTCGACGAAGAAGACCTGGTCGAGGAGGAGGACGTGCTGATCGCCATCACGCAGCGTGGCTACATCAAGCGTATGCCCTGGACGGCCTTCCGCGCGCAAGGCCGCGGCGGGCGCGGTGTCATCGGCATGGCGACCGGCGACGAGGACGAGATCACCACGCTGCTTTCGGCCTACAGCCACGACACGCTGCTTTTCTTCACCGACAAAGGCAAGGTCTACCAGGAGAAAGTCTACCAGATCCCCGATGCCGGGCGCACGGCCAAAGGCTCGCTGATCGCGGGTATTCTGGCGGTGGAAGCCGAAGAGCGCGTCACCGCCGTCGTGCCTGTGTCGAGCTTCGACGATGCGCCGGACGGCCGGGCGCGTTATCTGTCGATGATCACGCGGCAGGGTCGTATCAAGCGGGTTGCTCTCGCGGAATTCAGCGCAGTGCGGCCCAGCGGCCTCATCGCCATCTCACTTAACGACGGCGACGAATTGGGCTGGGTGCGTCTGACGCAGGGCAACGACGACCTCATTCTGGTGACACGGCAGGGACAGGGATTGCGCTTCAACGAGCAGGATGTGCGGCCGATGGGCCGCACGGCGGCCGGCGTCATCGCTATGCGCCTGGATGATGGCGATCAACTGACCGTCGCCGAGGTCGTCGAACCGCATGGGGCGCTGTTCCTGGCCTCGTTGAAGGGGTACGGACGTTGCACCGTGTTGGATGAATTCCGCACGCAGGGACGTGGCGGCAAGGGCGTCGTCGCCTATCGCGTCAATGAGAAGACCGGCCCCGTCGTGGATGGGCGGGTGGTGCAGGATGACGACGAGATCACGCTGATGTCGGAAGGTGGCATTGTGCTGCGCACCCGCGTAGACAAAATCCCCAAGATGGGACGTTACACGCGCGGTGTACAGATGATGGGCCTGAAGGACGGCGACCGGGTTGCCACCCTCGCGCGCCTGCCCAGTGGCGGCGCAAACAACGGCAATGGCGATAACAACACTCGCCACAGCGAAGTAAATTCCACCGCGAGTGACACTGATCCTGGCGAAGCGCAAGATCAGATGAGTGAGGATTCGGCGAATACAGACATTCGTGAAGACTCCTGATTCACTTGAAGGAGCGTCGATATGCGCGACATAATCCGGCCCCGCTCCAGTCAATTGACAGCACTGTTGCCCACGGCGGATGCTGAACTGCTGGCGGAAACGTTGGTGGCGTTTGCCAACGCCGATGGCGGCACGCTGTATGTCGGCGTTACCGGTGACAGCGACGCCGGTGGAGAGGGCGCGCCCGCTCCTGGCACGCCCACCGGCGACCTTTACCCCGAAGAGTTCGGCGAAGTTGTGCAACAAGCCGAACGGCTTTGTCGCCCGCCGGTTCCCGTGCGCTGGGAACAAGTTGAGACCGGCGGCGCGTTCGTCTTTGTGGGGCGCGTCTCTCGCAGCACCGCATTGCACACACTGCACGATGGCCGGGTGCTCGTGCGCACGGGCGCGGAAAACCGCGCTCTCGACGGGGCAAAGGTGCAGCAGATCGTCGCCAGCCGCTCCACCGGGGAATACGAAGCCGAACCGGTCCCCGGTGCGACGCGCAACGATTTCGACGCTGACACGCTGCGTGAATTCGTCGAGGTGTGGGAAAAACGCCAGGGTCGCCCGCTGAGCCGCCCACTCGATGATATGCTCGTGGAAATGGGGTGGCTGCTCCCCGGAGGGCAACCTACTGTGGCGGGTATCCTTCTCTTTGGCAAAAACCCGCAGGCGTTCATCCCTCGCAGTGGACTGACCTTCGTGCGTTTCGGCGGCACACAGGTTCACCGGGAAGGTGATGATCCCGGCTATGGGCGGCGGGTGGAGTTCGGCGGTCCATTGGCGCACATCATCCAACGCGCATGGGACATCCTGCAAGATGAGATCCGCGTGGGCGCGGTGGTGCGCGGCCTGGAACGTAAGGAGCAGTGGCAGTACCCGCCGACCGCCATCCGCGAGGCGCTGGTCAACGCCGTGGCCCACCGCGACTATCGTTTACGTGGGCGCGCCATCGAGGTGCGCATGTTTGCCGACCGGTTAGAAATTTCCAGCCCCGGCGGACTGCCCGGCTTCATCACCATCGACAATATCGTGGATGAGCACTTCTCGCGCAACCCGCGCATCGTCAATGGCCTGTTCCAGTGGGGCTACATCGAGGAACTGGGGCTAGGGGTGGACCTGATGATCCAGGACATGGTGAACGCCGGCCATCCGCCGCCGCAGTTCCGGGCGTTGGACTACGCCTTCACCGTCATCTTTGAAAATGTGCACCAACGCAAGCCCATCGTGCCCGTTGCCGTCGATCTGACCATGAACGAGCGTCAGGCCAAGGCGCTGGCCTACCTGCAGAAGAACGAGCGCATCACCAACCGTGACTACCAGGCGCTCTGCCCTGACGTGACCGCCGAAACGCTGCGCCTGGACCTGGCAGA
>JAIOAS010000191.1:6491-9948 GCA_019873725.1 Chloroflexota bacterium
TTACTCATTTCCCCTACTCCCCTTCTTGAATTCCTCCACCACGCGCGCCCAGCTCATGCTTGTGCTGGAGAGCAGCGTGTCGGCGCGGAAGAAACGCGCGGCGATGAGGACGAAGAGGTAGGTCGTCGCGGTCAGGGCGACCAGACCGACCAGCGGCTGCCAGATCGGCACACCGCCCGCCGCCAGGCGCGGCAGCATCGATGTGGGCGCGGTCAGCGGGAAGAGGCTCACGATCGTTGCCAGCAGGCCATTCGGCGCCTCCACGAAGGCAGTGTTGAGCCACAACGGCAGCATCAGCGGTAACATCGCCAGGAAGGTGAACTGCCCAGACTCACGGGTATTCGGTGCCAGCGCACCGATAGCGCCCAGAATCGAAGCATACAGAATGTAGCCGAGCACAAAGTAGAGCAGGCCCCACACCAAAAATCCTTTGGGCAGCGTGATACTCCCGATGAAGATGCCGAGCGACGCCAGCGCCGATCCACCGCGATTCAGGGTCAGGTAGCTGCCACCCAGCCAGATTGCCATCTGCAGCAGCGCCACCACGCCCAGGCCAAGGACCTTCCCCAACATCAAATCGCGCGGACGCAGGCTCACCAGCAGCACTTCCACCGTCTGGTTCTCCTTCTCCCGCGAGACGCTGCGCAGCATAAAGCCGCTGCTCATCGTCAGCACAAAGAAGAAGATGAAGAGCACGCCGTAACCGACGATGAAGCGCGTCCCGTAGTCCTGATTGGCAGTCGAGTCCGGCGCTTGGACGGCGGTCGTTTCCACGCTAAAGAGAGGCGTGGCGACACGCCGGGCTAACGTCGCATCGCCCACCAGGTTGTAACTCACGATGTAACGGAAAATATCGCCCGTGCCGAGGTTGCTCAGCGGCGCGAATTCCTTTTCCACCGCCACCAGTTTGCCGGTCGCCACGTAATCCGCCGGGATTACGTAAAACTCACGCAACTGCCCGTCGACCAGGGCCGCGCGCGCGGCCTCTTCATCCGGGAACGCCTGCACCAACGTCGCCGGGATATCGGGCGGCAGCGCCTTGATCAGTCCCGCATAGTCGATACCCCACAGCCACTGCGCCGGCTTCCCCCTGCCCGGATAGCACATCCTCTTCTGTCTCAAAGGCGCTGCGGCTGAGAAGTTGCGCGCCGAAGGAAAAGAGCATGATGATGGCCGGCAAGAGGAACGTCGTCAGCCAGAAGGAAGGCTTACCCAACGTATTGCGAATCTCATGTTTGATGACGATCATAACGTTACGCATCGTTTCACCTCACTCATCACGGCTCCGCGCGCAAACCGTTGCCGCGCAACGAAGCGATGATAGTTTTGACGTTCAGGTTTTGCCCGTAGCGCAGCATCCCCAGGCGGAAGATGCGCGCCGCGAGCCACACACTCACCACGGCAGATGTGACTAACAGCACCCAGCTCACGCCCAGTTGCCACAGCGGCACCGTCGTCATCGCCCAGCGCATGGTGATGGTGACAAAGGACGTTGTTGGGAACAATGTCAAGACAGTGAGCAGCGGACTGTTGGGTTTTGCCATAATCAACGCGACGAAGAAAAAGGGTAACGTAAAGAAGAGGTTGAGGATACCCGTGATCTGCTGGCCCTGACGCAAGTCGGTGACCATACCACCCACGGCGGTCATCAGCCCGGCAATCAGCGCGTAGGCCGGCACGAAGAACAGCACGACGACGACAAGGAACGACCACGGAACGCGCAACCCCTGCACTTCCGGCACAAAGGGCGCAGCCACAAGCAACGCAAGCACGCCGGTGAGCACCCAGATGCCCAACTGCGTCAGCCCAACGCTCATCAACCCCACGGCCTTGCCGCCGATCAACTCTTCGGGGCGGATGGATGTGGCGAGAACTTCGATGGTGCGGTTCTCCTTCTCGTCGGTCACAGCCTGGAGCATGTAGCTGCCTGCATTCATCACGGCAAAGACGAAGAAGAACGCCGCTATGAACGGCACAATGAACCCGATCACATTCTCGCTTTCGAGTTCCCGGCTCCCATCCATGGAGCGAAAGGTCACAGATGAACCTTCCAACATACGGCGCTGCACGTCCGCAGGCTGGCCGGCAAGCAAGTTGGCCCGCAGAAAAGCCGCGAAGTCCTCTTGCACTGTTTCGCCGGGTCGCTTATCGAGGAAGAAAAGCTGGACACGCCCGGATTCCACGTAATCGGCAGGCACGACATAGTACGCCTGGATGGTCCTGGCTTCCAGGGCAGCCTGCGCAGCGGCTTCATCGACGAAGGCGCGGATGGCAACCGGCGGCTTGCCCTTGTCGGGCGCGGGCGGCGTCACGGATTCGCTCAGGATGCCCGTGTGGTCCACGTAACCCAGCGGCAGGCTCCCGCGCTGCCCCAGCGCCACCAGGATGCCCACCCCCATCACCACGATAATCAACACCGGGATGCCGAGCGTGCCGATCAGAAACGACTTCTGCCGGACGATCTTCAAGTATTCGTGTTTGGCGACCAACCATAGATTACGCATGCGCCGCCTCCTCTTGCCCGGCGTGCTGCACCACGGTGACGAAGATGTCTTCGAGCGATGGCTCGGCGATCTCGAAGCGCTCCAGTTTGACGTTGTCCTGGCGCATAATCGCCCGTAGCACGTCCTGCGAATCCACCCCCACGTCCAATGTCAGATTCCACGTTCCATTGTGCCGGCGGGCTTCCAGCACACCGGGTAGATTGGTGAAATCCCCCTGCCCCTCGATGGTCAGCGCGTTCCCGGCGAAGTCACGCTTGATCTGAGCCACCTCGCCGTAGAGGACGGTGCGTCCGTGGTTGATGAGCACAATGCGATTGCACAGCGCCTCGACCTGGTGCATCTGGTGCGCGGACATGATGATGGTCTTGCCCTGCTGTCGCAGTTCCTCGATGATGTCCTTTACCAGGCGGGTGTTCACCGGGTCCAACCCCGAAAACGGCTCATCGACGACCAGCAGATCGGGATCGTGGAGCAGCGTGGCGATAATCTGCGCCTTCTGCTGCATCCCCTTGCTGAGGTTCTGAATCTTCTGCTGGCGGTAATCCTGGAGATCGAAACGCTCCAGCCAGGGGCCCAACCGCGCGCGCGCCGTCGCCTCGTCGATGCCTTTGAGCGTCGCCAGGAAGATCAACGTAGGCTCCAATTTCAGGTCCTTGTACAAGCCGCGTTCCTCCGGCATGTAGCCGATGCGGTTCTTCTTTTCCTCGGTGAGTTTGCCGCCGAAGATGCTAATCGTACCCTGGTCAGGCCGGAAAATATCCAGCATCATGCGGATTGTCGTCGTCTTGCCCGCCCCGTTTGGTCCGAGCAGACCGAACACCTCACCCGGATACACCTCGAACGAGACGTCCTGGACGGCCTTGACCTCGCCGAAAGCTTTGCTGACGTGTGAAACTTGAACTGTGGTCATGAAACCTCCTTCACGAGTTGCGATTCACTCTTGTGTCGAGCCT
>JAIOAS010000192.1 GCA_019873725.1 Chloroflexota bacterium
TCAAGTGTCACGGGCGGTTTTCAGAATGGCTCAACCGCGCACCGATATCCCCGAACGGGTGCGTCTGGAAGTGATTACCTACACCGTCCAATCCGGTGATAACATCTTCTTTATTGCGGAACGCTTCAAACTATCACCGTATTCCATTGCCTGGTCCAATATGGAGACCTTGCAAGGCTCCCCCTGGATGATTCAGCCGGGCCTCACGCTCTTTATCCCCCCTGTGGATGGCGTTTACCATACCGTGATGGCAGATGAGACACCTGAGAGTATTGCGGAACAGTATGGGGTGGAGCCTTCCGCGCTTTACAACGTGTGGAACAAATTGGAACCGGGCGCTGCGCTCTACGAAGGTCAGCAGCTAATGATCCCCGGCGGGGTGGGTGAGGATGTGGAATGGGAAGCCCCTCCTCCTCCTCCGACTGCGCCGGGTGTGTACGCGGCAGCCGTCAGTTGGGGCGCGTGTGGGGATGTAGCCGTCAGCGGTCCGGGGGCCTTGGGCTGGTTCATCTTGCCGACCGGTTCGTATGCCGTCTCCGGTTGGTATTTCGGTGACCCCCGTAACCCTGGTCATATTGGCCTCGACTATAAATGCCATTTGGGCGATCCTATCTATGCTGCCGATAATGGTGTGGTGGTGTTCGCCGGCTGGGGCGGCGGCTACGGCAATCTGGTGCGGGTGCGGCATGGCAATGGCTATGAAACGTACTATGCGCACTTTAGCGCCTTTGAGGTGGGATGTGGGCAGGCAGTCTACCAGGGCCAGGTCCTCGGCTATTGTGGCTCCACCGGCTGGTCGACCGGTCCGCACTTGCACTATGAGATCCGCCTCAACGGCGTTCCTCAGAACCCTCAACTTTTCGAGCCATGAGTACGCCCGCCAAGCTTCCCCAACGGGATAGCCTTGCCTGGCATATCCCCCCCCTGATTCGCTTTTTTACGCGCTTTGCCGTGTGGGTGTGGCGTTGGCGTGGCGACCGCGAAGCCCAGCGTCCCGTGTTGGGCCGTCTGGCCTCGCACGTTGCACTGGCGTTGATCCTGGTGCTGTTTGTCGTCTTGGGCAGCATGAAATTTGACTTTATCGTCTCTGCTTCCCAGGCGGCGAGTGACCTGGCTTCACGAAATACGAGCACCAATGCTGATGTACGCACCACATCGACCCCGCGCTCGTATTATCGCGGCGGGGGAAACACGGGCATCATGCGGCAGGTTGAGGCACACACGGCCATCCCTGACCGCCCGCGCCTGGAGATCATCACCTACGCAGTGCAGCCGGGCGATACTGCGGAGTCGATCGCCCAATCGTTTGGCCTGCAGCCGACGACGTTGATGTGGTCGAATCCCGAGATGGAGAAAATGCCCGATCTCTTGCAGGTGGGGCAAGTCCTGACGATTTTGCCCATCGATGGCGTTTACCACACGGTTGCTGTCAGCGATACGCTCGAATCCCTGGCCGAGAAGTACAAAGTCACCGCCGAGGCCATTGCCACTTGCCCCTTCAATACGATTCCGGCAGACGGTCAATTGGTCGAGGGCGACAAACTGATCATCCCTGGTGGGACCAAGCCGTATGTGGCGCGCGAGGTAACGGCGTATCAAGGGCCGGTGGAAGAAGATGTGACCGGTGCGGGTATTTTCTACTGGCCGGCGTCTGGCGTCTTGACGCAGGGCTACTGGTACGGCCACCGGGCCATTGACATCGGCGCATCGGTTGGTACGGCAATTATAGCTTCGGATGGCGGCTTCGTGAGTTTCGCCGGCTGGACGGACATTGGGTATGGTTATTTGATCGTGCTGGACCATGCCAACGGCTTCCAGACCTATTACGCGCACCTCAGCCGTATTTTTGTCACCGAAGGCGAAACGGTATACGCGGGCGAGGTCATCGGCGCGATGGGGAGCACGGGCAATTCCACCGGCCCGCACCTGCACTACGAAATCCGCTACAACGGCTATCCGACCAACCCGTTGATTTATCTGCCGTAACAGGCGAGCCGCATCCGGTCACAGACGAGCCGCAAGGCTCGTTTTTTGTTGCGCAAGGGGGAAATGATGGGGACTGGGCCAGAGCTTTTGACGATTGAAGAGGCGCAGCATCTGTATGCAGACGCCGACAGCGTGCATGATTTCGATCACATCTTGCGCGTGTTGGCGCTGGCGGAGCGCATTGCTCGGGCCGAGGGCGCCGACCTGGCGGTGGTGCATACGGCGGCGCTGTTGCACGATTGGGGCCGCGCAGAAGCCGATGCCGGCGGGCAGAATCATGCCGCGGTCGCCGCAGAACGAGCGCACGCCTATCTATCGGCGCGGGGACATGCGGCAGGGTGGATCGAGGCCGTGGTCCACGCGATTGCTGCGCATCGCTTTCGCGTCGCGCCGGACCCGGCCACGTTGGAAGCGCAGGTACTGTTTGACGCGGACAAACTGGACGCCATCGGCGCGATCGGCATTGCGCGGGCGTTTGCGTATGGCGGCGCACATCGGCAACGGCTATGGACACCGATGGCGGCCGTCGATCTGGCGCATTGGGAGGCCAACGGCGACGATGCCGCCCATACGCCGGTGCACGAGTTCGTGGTGAAACTCTCCCGCATCCAGGAGCGGCTGTATACCCGTGAGGGTCGGGCGATTGCCCAGGAGCGCCACCGCTATATGGAAGCCTTCTACCGGCGGTTGGATGCCGAGGTACAAGGCTTGCTGTAAACAAAAAGGCATTGCCGCAAAACTAAAAATGCTCCGTAACTGTTCAGGCCGGCCAGTTTTTTGACAGGATTCACAGGATTAACCAGATTTTCAGCCTGTTTTGTTACCAGATCCTGAAAATCCTGTTAATCCTGTCTAAATTCGCGTTCAGGCTGAAGAGTTACGTGCAACCATAGGTTGCTCATCGGCTGACAGACCTTGAAGCCGATTCACAGATCGGGCTTCTCGGTGCGGATCACTCGCGCTGGCGCAGGTGCGGATAGAGCAGCACGTCACGGATCGCCCGGTGATTGGTCAGGAGCATGGCGAGCCGGTCAACGCCCAGGCCGAACCCGCCGTTGGGTGGCATGCCGTATTTCATCGCACGTAAATAGTCCTCGTCCATCCGTTGGGCTTCCTCGTCCCCGGCTGCATAATCCCGTCCCTGTTGATAGAACCGCTGTTCTTGCTCGAAGGGATCGTTCAACTCGGTGAAGGCGTTGCCACATTCCATCCCGCCGATGAAGAGTTCGAAGCGTTCTACATGGGTGGGATCGTCGGGTTTTTGTTTGGCCAGCGGCGAAATTTCGACCGGATAGTCGTGGACGAACGTGGGCTGGATCAGCTCTGGTTCGGCCTCTGAGAGCAGATTATCCACCAGATGGCCCCAGGTGGCGTTGCCGGCGGCCTCGTAACCCCGGCGACGCATCTCGGTGCGTAGCGCGTCCGCGTCGGGGAACGCCACGTAGTCGATCCCGGTGTGAGCGAGGATCAACTCGCGTAACGTCACGCGCTGCCAGGGGGGCGTAAGGGAAATCTCGTGGCCCTGGTAGGTGAGCGTGGTGCTGCCCAGAACCCGTTCTGCCGTATAGGCGATCAATTGTTCGACGGTTTCCATAATGCCGAACAAGTCCGTGTACGCGCAGTAGAATTCGAGCTGGGTGAATTCGGGGTTGTGCTTGAACGACACGCCCTCGTTGCGGAAGTCGCGGCCAATCTCGTAGACGCGCTCGTACATCCCCACAAGCAGTCGTTTGAGGTACAACTCGAACGAGATGCGCAGGTACAGGTTCTGCTTGAGCTGGTTGTGATAGGTGGTGAACGGTCGGGCGTTTGCGCCGCCGTACAGCGGTTGCAGAATTGGCGTCTCGACTTCGAGGTAGCCGTGATCGTCCAGCCAGGCGCGCAGGGCGCTGATCATCCGCGAACGGGTGCGGAAGTCCTCACGGACTTGCGGGTTGACGGCCAGGTCGGCGTAACGCTGGCGGTAACGCTCTTCGATGTCGGAGAAGGCGCTGTAGCGCGTGAGGCGGCCCTCGGCGTCTGCGTATTCTTTCGGGATGGGCAAGGGGGTGATGGCTTTAGCCAGCATACGCAGCACTTTCACCTGAACGCTGATTTCCCCGGTGCGCGTGCGGACGACGGGGCCGCCGGCCTCGACGAAATCGCCGATGTCGAACGCTTTTTTGAACAGCGTGTAGGTTTCGTCCCCTACCTCGTCTTGTCGGATGAAGAGTTGCAGTTTACCGCTCTCGTCCTCGATGTGGGCGAAGGCGACCTTGCCCATCACCCGGATGCTGATGATGCGTCCGGACACGGTGACGGTCGGCAAGGGATCGCTGCTGCCTTCGGTGGCAGTGAAGGCGGCAATCGCAGCCTGGGTAGTGTGGGTGCGATAGGCGCGCCGTGGGTAAGGCTCGACCCCGGCCTCACGCAGTTTCTCCAGTTTCTCGATACGTTGGCGTTCCAGTTCATTGAATTCCACTGTTGGCTCCTTAACCTCGTCCCAAGTTGAAAGTTGTCCATTTATTAAACAAGCCCATACGCTGTGGTATGGGCTTGTTTACGGGTGTACGGAATTGTGCTAATTCACGGCGAGAATGTCGAAAACAATGTCCCCATCTGGCGCCTGGACCACGGCCTTGTCGCCAACGCGCTTACCCAACAGCGCTTTGCCGAGCGGGGATTCATTGGAAATTCTACCCCGCGCAGGATCGGCCTCGGCAGAACCCACGACGTGGTATTCTTCGGGCGTGTCGACGCCGCGTTCCTGGACGGTCACGTGGCTGCCCACGCCGATTACGCCCCTGGGATGGTTGTCTTCGATGATAATCGCCTTACGCAGTTGCTCTTCCAGCGTCAGGATACGCCCTTCCACGAACGATTGTTCGCGGCGCGCATCCTCCAGTTCCGCATTTTCGATCAGTTCTCCCTCACCGAGCGCCTCATGCAAACGATTCGCCACCTCCTGGCGGCGAACTGTTTTCAGATAATTCAACTCTTGTTCCAATGCTTCTCGACCTTCCGGCGTGAGGTATACCGGGCGATTGCTCATAACGTTGCTCCTCTAAATCCTGGTTTTTGTCGTTGAGGTGAATTGGATTTATAAAAGAAAAACCCGAGAGCGCTTGGCTCACAGGCACGTTCATTTTACCATAATTTCAAAGAATGTAAAGTTAGAAATACACGCAGCATCGGTTTGCTAAATCTTACCATGTCGGCTGGATTTACCCCGCAGGGGTGGGGCCGGTCGCGCCGTGGCGGGGTTCACCTGGCACTGTCCGGCGTGATAATGGGCAGGGTAAAGTAGAAGGTCGTCCCTTTGCCTACTTCGCTTTCGGCCCAGATTTTGCCGCTGTGTGCCTCGACGATCTGGCGTGAGATGACCAGCCCCAATCCCGTTCCGGTGACCTGGCGTTCTTTGCCCGGCAGGCGGGCAAACTTGTGGAATAGCTTCGGCAGTTGATCCTGCGGAATGCCCGGCCCGGTATCGGCCACGGAGATCAACAGCTTGTGGTCAACCACTTTGGCCGAAAGCGTGATGGTATCGCCGGGATCGGAATACTTCGCCGCGTTGCTGAGCAGATTGAGGAGCACCTGGTGGATGCGTTGCTCATCGCCGACGGTGCAGGGTAAATCAGCCGGAAATTCGACGCGCAGGTTCTGGCGATTGTTGGTGACAGTAGGGCGGATGGTGTTGGCGGCTGCGTTCATAATCTCACCGACACACAGGCGTTGCTGCGCCATACGGATGCGTCCAGATTCCAGGCGGGCCAGGTCGAGAAACTGAGTCGCCAGGGCGTTGACGCGCTGCGTTTCCTGTTGAATGATGGTGACGAATTGTGAGCGCATCGCGTCGGTGAGGTCCGGGCGCTGCAACAGATCGGCGTAAGAGAGGATGGCCGTCAGCGGGGTGCGGATCTCGTGGACGACCTCGGCCACCCAGTCGCTTTGCTCGAAGAGGCGCGCATTTTGCACGGCCACCGCGGCGACGCTGGCGAGGGTTTCCAATGTTTCGATATCTTGCTGGGTGAAGCTATGGCGTGTTTTGGTGGTCACCGATTCCAAAACGCCGATGATCTGGTCCCCGAAAAGCATCGGTACGGCCAGCAAAGATTGGGTGGGATTGACGCTCTGGATGACGAAATGCCGCGGGTCGGAGAGCACATCCTCGACAATCAGCATCTGGCGGTTTCTGACCACCCACCCGGCAAGGCTATTATCCAGCGGTACCTCGGCAATTTCCAGCAGACTGGCGTCTGGCCCGCATGCCGCAGCGAAGCGCAAGGTGTTATCGCTCTCCATCAGCAAGATCGATGCCCCATCGGCATCGGTGAGGTCGCGGGCGGATTCCACAATTTGCTGGAGCAGCGGGCGCATTTCGAGCGTTGAGTTCAGGTGCCGGCTGATGTGGAGGAGCCGTTCCAGGGTGGCGATGCTGTTTTTCAAAGACTCGGTGGATTCTTCCATGGCAGTCTCTTGTTACGGTTACACTTTGCCGACGACGGTTTGGATGATGAGGCGTATTTGCTGGGCAACAAGGCCGTGCGGTTGGATCAAGACCATTGGGCGGCCGCTTTGCGCACTCTCGTGTGCCAGATCGGGTGCAGGCGGAATACTGCAAATCATCGTATGTTGCAGGTTGCTTTCGATGTCCTGGCGGTTCAAGGAGGCGGCGGCAGGTGTGCGGTTGATCAGCACGATTTTCGCTTTATATGCGCCGATGTTGTAGCGATCCAGTCCTTCGAGCATTGCTTGGGCCAGGAGCAGCCCGATCCGGTTCGTGTCCAGAGTGAGGATAATGTCACTTGTCATCCGCAGGGCTTCTGCGGTTGCTTCATCCAGTGCTGCGGGCAGGTCGAGCAGAATGTAATCGTAATCGGTGCTGAGTAGCCGCAGCACGGTACGCACAAATTCGCGCGTAAGTTTCGGTCCTATCCCCGCGGGTTTATAAGTACTCAACAGCAGGTGCAGTCCTGAGGTATGCCGCACGAGATTATCGTTCAAAGAATTCTTGTTGAGTTGCGTGATGGACCGCCCTGCTAAGGTCTGGATGCCACCCGGCACATTCATCCCCAATTGTAGTGCCAGTGTGCCTTTGCCGTCGTTCAGTTCCACCAGGACTGTCTGTTTGTCAGGATAGGCTTTCTTCAATTCGAGGGCGACATTTAGCGCAAGTGAACTCGTGCCGAGGCCACCTTTGGTCGGCAGAAACCCGATGATTTGTCCATGTCCGACTTCAGGGCTGATGCGCCGACTGCGCTGTAAAAGCGCCTGCACCCGCGAGACAAGTTCGGTCGGATGCACGGGCTTGGTGAGGTAATCGTCGGCTCCGGCCTGGAAGCCGGCTATCTTGTCGTTGACCGCGGTTTTGGCAGTGAACATCAGGATGGGGATTGTTTCTGTCGCCGGGTTTTTGCGGAGTTGAGTCGCCACCTGGTATCCATCCATATCGGGCATCATTACATCGAGGATGATAAGGATAGGCTGTTCGGTGATGGCTTTCTCGATCGCCTGTTGGCCTGATGCAGCCGCAAGGATTTTGAAGCCCTCGCGTTCCAACATCATCCCCACCAGGCGTAACGCATCGACGTCATCATCTACAATCAATATGTGATTTGGCTCCATAGTGCGCTCACTTTCGCTTCATTCAAATATAAAGGTGTGAATTGTGTTTGTCCGTACCCTGGCAAGGATTATTGCCGGTTCCCATAGATTTATCCCTATTATACGTTGAGACGGGAGGGATTCAAGTTACAGCAGCATTAAGGTACTATGACTTTCGCATAGCCTGATAGCAAAATCTAATGTTATCACAGCCTTGTCATCAACCATCCCAGGATTGCCAGGATGCTGATCATGACAAGCCCGTATTTGGTGATGCGGCGTAATGCTTCGCCCTCCCTGGCGGTCAAGCCCACGGTGCTGCAGGCCATGATGATTTTCGCCGGGGCAAAGACCGAGCCTACAGAGGCGCCGACGTTGTGGATGGCCAAAATCAGCGGGACTGTGTATCCCAAAGTCTGGGCGACCTGCTGCTGGAACGCGCCGAACAGGACATTGGCGTTTGTGTTGCTGCCCGTCATAAAAGCGCCCAGCGCGCCGATGAAGGGCGCCACCAAAGGATATAACCCTCCCGCAATGTCGGCCATCGCATGGGCGAGGAGTGACACCATACCGGCTCTCTCCATCGTCGTAGCCATCCCGACCATCGTTAGAATTCCCAACGTCGATGTCCAGCCGCTGCGCACCATGCCGGTGCCGATTTTCTTGCCGGCGCCCGGCGGCAGTCTCCCTTGCAGTTTGGAGATCAAGAGCGTCAGCCAGCCGGTGTAAAACAGCAAGGCGCCGGCATGACCGAAAAGCGAGAGCGCCTTCACCTTGCCGGCAGCGAGCACCTGCCCATTGGTGAGGGTGATTTGGGGAATGGCGGCCTGTATTTGGACCCTGTCGAGGTACTCCGCCAGCGGTCGGATGAAGCTGGCGCCGAAGATGATGATCAACAGCAGGACGTAGGGCCAGACGGCGACCAGATTTTTGGTCCAGGGGTCGACATTCGCCTCAGGACCGACTTTCTCTTTGTGCAGTCTGGCCCAGGTGACGCCTATCACCAGACCGATCAGCGTACCCAGCATCGAGGCGATATTGTAGAGTCCGGCGCGCACGGAAAGATATTGCACACCACTCATCGTCAGGGCTATCAAGAGCATCGGCCACAGCCCGGCGCGCACTGCCGCTCTTCCACCGGCAACCCACAGCACACAAAATCCGGCGAGAAAGCAGGCGATGCCGAGCATGATGGTCATCTCCGGCGCAATGACGGCGCCTTCCAGGCCGGTCGCCGTCCTCAAGGCTTCGAACGAAGCGCCGAGCGAGCCAAAGGTGATCGACCAGGAATGGCCTACCGCCGGCAAGACTACGGCGCTGAGTGGGTCAAAACCGATGCTGACCATGATGGGTGCGACCACGGCCATCGGTACACCAAAGCCCCCCACGCTTTGCAGAAATGAGCTGAAGGCCCATCCCATGATGAGCACTTGCAGCGTCCGGTCGGGGGAGATTTGCCGCAACATCTCGGACATTGCACGCAGGGCGCCAATGGCTTCGGTGATGCGGAAGAAAAACAGGGCTCCCCAGATGATGTACAACACTTGGGCCGCACGGAAGAAGGCGTCGATCTGCGCCCAGAAAAGAAATTCCATATTGGCCGCAAACCGCACCAGCGCGATGAGCAGGGCAGCCAGCCATCCGGCTGCACCGGCTTTGGCGCCACTCCAATGAAAGCCTATCATCAGGACGACAATAAGCGCCAGGGGTAAAGCCGCAAGTAGTGTGTCAATGATGGTCATCGGATTGGCCTTCGTGAACGAATATTGGCGCTATTGTACCACAAACTGCCTCACTTTTGAGCCGGTGGCCGGCTTGAAAAACGCAAAGCGGGATTTCGGATACAACTTCCAAAATCCCGCAGTGGATTCGGCGGCGGTTTAATTCTGGCCGTATAAGTGGCTTTTTATGGTCATGACCTCGCGTTTGAGCTGATCGTCGTGTTCCAGACGTGCGCGGACTCTTTCGTAACCATAGAGCACGGTGGTGTGATCGCGCCCGCCCAACTCGGCGCCAATCTGGGGGAGTGAGGCGTCGGTTTCCTCGCGCAGCAGGTACATCGCAATGTGGCGTGGTTGGGCGATGCGGCGATTGCGTTGTGCGCTACGCAGCTCCTCTTCGCTGATGCCATAGTAAGACGCCACGGTGCTGAGAATCTGTCCGGCCGAGATTTCGGGATGATGCGGTAGCAGGTCGGCCAGCGCATTTTCGGCGATTTGCCGTGTCAGGGGCAAGTTGGTGAGGCGCGCCATCGCCAACACGCGGTTAAGCGCCCCTTCAAGTTCGCGGATGTTGCTCTCGACGTTGGTGGCGATGTAACT
>JAIOAS010000193.1 GCA_019873725.1 Chloroflexota bacterium
AGCTACAACGCGCTACGCAAAGCCGTAGAGGAAAAAACCGGCTGGGATTACCTGTCCATCCTCGGTGACTCGTGGCGTCCGATGAACCATACGCCCCGCCCAGGGCAAGGACGCATCTCCTGGCACGTCTGTGGCCGCGCGGTGGACATCAACCAGGGGTATCTGAGTACCGGGCTGATCGAACTGGTGCGCGAGGACATCGGCGGCGTCACCTACTGGCGGGTGTACATCAAAGCGAAAGAACAGGATGGCAGCCTGGGCGAACCGCTGCGCGTCGCGCCTTGGGACCTCTCCGCGCGTTCCAAAGGCGGGCTGGCGACCGCGCAAGGCGGCGAGTTGAAAGCGAAAATCCCTGAGGGCTACTACGTGGACTTTACGACTATCGCCGCCGATTATGGCTGGGAACGGCGCAACGCGCTCTCCAACTGGCGCGATTCGTATTACGACGTCGAGTGGTGGCACTTCCAGAAGACCGAGGGGCTGAGCTGGTACGAGTGCATGGAAGAATTGTACTCAACAGACGCCATCTCGGAGTCGTATGGCATCCTCCCCTGGTGGACAAAACGACCGGAGTGGGAAATTCAGTCCATGCCGTGAGGTGTGGCGAGTAAAGAGTAAAGGGCAAGAGTAATCAGGGGAAGTTGTCCGATCACGGATTGGGTCATTCTAAGACACGCGTGAGGGTATCTAGCAACGCTTGTTGAAAGTGAGAGACGGAGAACCGTTCGGCGTTAGCCCGACATACCGACGAGTCCACATGGTCCGCATCGAAGGATAGCACGGCCTGGGTAAGCGATTCCGGCGTCGTCTCGCGGAAGAACGCCCCGGTCTCGCCCTCGACAATCGAATCCAAAGCGCCGCCTGCCCCATAAGCGATCACCGGACGGCCGGAAGCTTGTGCTTCCAATGGCGCAATCCCGAAATCCTCACGCCCCGGGAAAATGAATGCCTTGCAGTGCGCCAACAAGTCCGGCAAATCGTCATCGGGCACGTAGCCCATAAACGTGATATTCGGCTTCGCCAGCGCCTCCAGCGCTTCACGGTCGCGCCCACTGCCCACGATCCGCAGCGGCAGACCAAGCCGGTTAAAGGCTTCCACCGCCAGATCAATGCGTTTGTAGGGAACCAGCCGCGAGACGATCAGATAGTAGTCCTCGTGCTGCGGAGCCGGGTGAAAACGCGCCACGTCCACCGGTGGGTAGATGATGGTGGATTCGCGGCCGTAGTAGCGCCGAATGCGCTCCTGGATCTCAGTGGAAATGGCAATGTAATGTGTGGTAGGGCGTTGGGCGACGCGATAATCCCAATGCCGCAACAGAGCAATAACCGGCTTAAGCAACACTTTGAGCGCGCCTGGCAGGTTCTCGCGGGCCGCGTAGGCATCGAATTCCCACACGTAGCGCGTGGGCGCCAGGCAATAGCAAACGTGCGGCGTATCGCCCGCGCGGATACCGTGACAAAAGCCGCTTTTGTTGCTGAGGATGACATCGTAGCCCTGGCGCACATCCAGCATGGCGAAGGCCAGCGCATACAAGGGGAAATACCACTGGTGCCGCCGGTAGATGCCCGGCAAGCGATCCATCCACGTCGTGCGGATGTCCCAGGTCTGATAAGCAGCAGGCATTTTCGCGCGCCAGTATATGCTCGTGTAGACCGGCGCGCCGGGGAACTGCGCAACCAGGTGTTCCAGGACCCGCTCCGCGCCGCCGTATTGATTCAGCCAGTCATGCACTAACGCGATCCGCATTAGCTACTCCAAGAATAAAGCGTGAAACGTAAAACGTAATCCGTGATTCGCAAACGATCTTACATATTACGGGTGGTGTGAAATCAAACCGTGAAAGGTGATGGGTCAGGGTGCAGATAGGAAAAAGAGACAATAGCGTTGTTCCTTTTTAAGGGTGTGGTAGACTACCGCAATCAATACAGAAGTTAGGAGTCTACCGATGACGATCAGTGTAATAGACATTCGTGATGACCGTTCCATGCGTTCCTTAACAGGTTTATCCATCAGCCAGTTTGAGACCTTACTCGAAACCTTCAGCGTCGTTTACCAGGAGATGCGTCAACAAGCCTATGAAACGGAACGAGCTGCCGGTACCCGGCAACGGCAGCCTGGCGGCGGGGCCAAAGGCAAACTGCCGACACTGGCGGACAAATTGCTGTTTGTGCTGTATTACTACAAGGTTTACCCCGCCCGGCTCGATCATGCCGTAGTGCTTCCAGCCGGTTGGACATCGGCAACCGTAAGTCTTCAAGACGGGTGACGGCATTCAATTGGATAAGCCGCATCGCTGCGCGTTTCTGGATGTCAGCAGGAAAATGCCGCGATTTGCCAGTTGTATAGAAGCGTTCCGTTTCTTTGTCGGCAAACGATTGAATCATACATTCATTATAAACAATTTGTTTGTGCTCATCAAGTGTCCCATAGGATTCGGAGTGAGGATATGGAAATCACATTACGTTACGGACGAGGTGGGCTACCTGTCGTATTGCCCGACAATGTCGATGTGGTGACGACGCGCTTCACGCCCGGTTTGCCGGACGAGGCGGCGGCGATCCGCGAGGCGCTGCGCCGTCCAATCGCCTCTGCTGCACTGGCAGAGTTGGTGAAGCCAGGCGATACGGTCGTGATTGCGCACAGCGACATCACACGGGCCACGCCGAACGCGCGCCTGCTGCCGGTGCTGCTGGCGGAACTGGAAGCGGCGGGCGTCGCACGCGGGGATATCACCCTGCTCAATGCGCTCGGCACGCACCGCCCACAGACGGAGGCGGAACTGCGCGCGATGTTGGGTGACGCCGTCGTGGAGCGTTACCATTGTCTTCAGCACGACGGTAACGATGACGCCGGGCTGGTCGCCTTGGGGGAGACCAGTTTCGGGCATCCGGTGCGCGTCAACCGCCATTTTATGGAAGCCGACGTGCGCATCCTCACCGGGCTGATCGAGCCGCATTTCTTCGCCGGGTTCAGCGGCGGGCCAAAGGGCGTGCTGCCCGCGCTCGCAGGTGCGGAGAGCGTCGTCACCAATCACGGGCGCGCCATGATCGCCCATCCCAAAGCGACATGGGGCTACACCGAAGGCAACCCCATCTGGGAAGAGATGCGCGAGGTCGCGTTGATGACCAACCCCACGTTTTTGCTCAACGTGACGATCAACGCTGCCGGGCAGATGACGGGCATTTTCGCGGGCGAGATGCTGGCGGCGCACGCCGCCGGCTGTGCCTTCGTGCGCGAGCACGCCATGGTTGCTGTGGATGCGCCCTACGACATCGTCGTGACGACCAACGGCGGCTATCCGCTCGACCAGAACCTCTACCAGGCGGTGAAGGGCATCAGCGCCGCCAACGAGATCGTGCGCGAGGGCGGGGCGATCGTCGTGGCGGCAGCCTGCGAGGACGGCATCCCCGACCACGGATGCTACGCTGCGCTCCTGGCGGAGGGCGGTTCGCCGCAGGGTGTGCTGGACATGCTCGCGCGTCCGGGGTTCTCCGCGCCGGACCAGTGGCAGGTGCAGGTACAGGCGCAAATCCAACAGCGCGCTGCGGTCTATGTCTACAGCGACGGCCTGACCGAGGCGCAAATCCGCGCGGCGCTGTTCGAGCCGTGCCGCGATATCGGAGAGACGGTGGCGGCGCTGCAAAAGCACTACGGCCCCCAGGCGCGCATCTGCGTGATGCCTGAAGGGCCGTACTGCAACGCTTATGTGCATAGAACAGTGCCTGCTTATCTGTGTGAATCTGCGTCCTGATCAAAGCAGCGTCGCCAGCAGTAGGATGCCCGCTTCCACGCCCAGAATACGGGCGAACAGCCGCCACAGGCCGGGTGTGTTGAAATGCCGCAGGCTGTATTCCGCGCTACCGATCACTACGGCGGCGGTGAGGATTGCGCCGGGCACAATCACCATCTGCCGCAGCGCCACCGAGCTGTAGTAAGCCTCTCCGTATGGCCCGCCCTCGGCCCAAAAGGCCGCATAAATCGACGATACCAGGTCGGCCACACCGTTGAGGGCATACAGCGCCAAAACGCTGCTTATAATCCACAGCATGGCGGCCAATCCTTTGAGAACGATAGACTTGTTCGAGGCCTGACTTGTCGGCATAGGCGTAGTCCTTTGCTTATGGTTGGCAATTCACAGGCAGCCAGTCTTCGACGCCGGCGACCGAACTGCCGGTGCTGCCCAGATACAAGGACGGGTCGTGGCGCTCGATCTGCAACAGCACCTCGGTCAGGGATAAGTCCTGCTCCGTCTCGCGCCAGACCAGCGCGGCGGGGAAGCTCCCGTCCGCTAACGGCGGCAGTACGGCGAAGTGCAGGTGTGTCCAATCGTAGCGATAGCTGCCCTGGTAGCCGAGCAGTGCCCCCGCTTTGACCGGAACATCCGCGCTGCCCGGCGGGAAAGCCGCGCTGACGTAGCTCACCTGCCCGTCTCGTGAAGCCATCCCGCCGTAGAAGGCCCACACCTGCTGTCCGGGGTTCAACGGATCGTCGTGCAGGATGGCGACGGCGTCGGGCCAGTCCGCGCGCCGCATCAGCCGTCCATCGGCCACGGCGTAGACCGGGACGCTGTTGTCGTAGCCGATGCCCATCAATGACAACGTCTTGTTGTACCAGCGCAGCCCCAGCGCGGCGGAGCTGGGGAAGGGCCACGGTGCGCCGGGACACGCGCCATCCACGGGCGGGTTGACCCCTGCCGTGCTGCGTGGGCGGAAGAGGATCGTGTCGGCTTTGAAGTCGCTGGCGACGTAGTGCTCCTGAATGGCGGTGAGCATCTCCGGCGTCCAGCGTTCCTTGTAGACCGCGTAGCCGCGATAATGGTGGATCAGAATCAACGGGAAGGTTTCGGCACGGATGGCGTCCAACAGCGGCGTTTGATCCCACAGGCCCGCGTTCGCCAGTTGCGTCACCTCGAAGGGTTGGAGGGTGAGCGCCTTACCGTTCAGGGTGAGCATGCCCATATATTCATCGGCCAGCACCGGCCCGGCGGTTTCTGCGACCAATACGCGCAACTCATCCAGGCTTAGTCGGGGAGAGACGCGGTATTTGAAATCCTGGACGGGATTCCGCAGTGTAAATTGCATCAACATTCCCGCCTGTACCGCCAGCAGGATCAGGGTGACACTGCGGGCAACTGGTGAGACCCACGCCGGGCCGCACGATTCAGCGTCGTCGCGCCAGACTTTGCCACTCCACGTCAGCACCGTCCCCGCGACAAGGGCCAGCGCGGCGCAGAGTTCCAGCAAATAATTGACATTCGAGCCGATTTTGCCGATGGTGCCCGCGGAGAGCAACGCGCCTGCCAGGTAAGGCACCACCATCGGCCAACCGGCGGCTCCACCGAGTTTACCCCGTCCGCGGGCGGGGATCACGACGATCAACACGGCACAGAAAAGTAGCAGGATAGGGGCCAGCTCACGTAGCTCGCGCGCGTAACGCATCACCGTATCAACGTTGAACGGGTTGACGTTGGCCGTAACGATGTTGAAGAAGAAGCCCCCACCGGTCGCCAGGTTGAGGATCAAAAAGAGGGTCAGTCCCACTGCTCCCACCATCCCGGCCAGAGCAAGGGCAGCGCGCCACCCCCGCCGCACGAACACCCAGACAAAGGCGGCGAATGGCGCCGCCAGCCCGTAGGACTGCCGGGTGTAGATCGCGGCGGTGAGCAGGAGCGCCGTCCCCACCAGCGCGCGATTGTGCTGCGGCCAACGCGCGATCACGTAGAGCGCGGCAGTGCTCAGGGCCAGCGCCAGCAGATCGATGCGCGCCAGCTTGGCCCAGCTCGCCACGTAGGGGAACGCCAGGAACAACAGGGCCGTGAGCCGTGCGGCGAATCGATCTCCACCCCGCCGGTTGCCGGCCTGTGCATCGACCACGCCGCCCAGAAAGTAAGCCACTACCAGCGCGCTCACGATCGAGATCAGGCGTCCCCCCCAGAAGTTGGGGCCGAAGAGCGCCACGAAGGGTGTCATCGCCAGGACATAGAGCGGCGGGTAGTTGGTGATGGTGTAGGGCGGCGTGTCGAGGTTAGCACGGTAGATGGCGCGTCCCTCGGCCAGCCGCATCGCCTGATCCACCAGCGGCGCTTCGCCGTAGTCCAGCGGGTATGGGTAGAGGAGGCCCAGAAGCGTGTGGATGCTGAAGACGATCAGCGCCACGACGAAGACGATGCTGCTAAGGAGATGCGCCCCCGCCTCCAAATAGGAAGCGGGGGTTGTACATTCCTTTGTATATGAGTTTATGCGGTGTTTTCTCAATAGTTCCGTAGCACTAACGGGAGATAGATGCGGTGTCCCGGCGTAACCTTTGCCTCGACTGTAAGGTTCACGGTGTCACTGATGGGGACGACCATCGCGCAGTTCCACGCGGCAAAGGTGACAGTGTGTGTCCCCGTCGCGGCAAAGACGCGGTTGAATGACAGCGGGTCGGCGGAGGAGGACAGGGTAGCGCCTGGCGCGCCGTCTATCGTCACCTGGTACGTGTACGGCTTGGTCGCACTATCCGGCGCGATGTCGGCGACGAAATATACGACCGTGTCGGTGTAGATCGTGCCGGTGTTGAGGATGCTCAGGGTGACGCCGCTCACCTCGATACAGTTGACCGTCAACGTGACCGGAACAGCCATCGGTGATTCGTCGGGGTCGTTGCTGGCGACTTCCAGCCTCGTCGTGTAGACGCCCGGCGTCAGGCCGGCGGCGTTGAACGTCATCTCCACGTCCTGGCTGCCGCCCGGCGCGAGCGTCCCTGCGAGGGGCGATTCGCTCAGCCAGGACGCCGCCGGGTTCTCGCTCAGCGACCATTCCAGATCGAGCGTGGCGGTCGGCGCGTTGAAGATGGACAATGTGGCAGTGACTGTCCCGCCGGGAACGAGCGCCCTGCTCAAGCTCAACGGCGTCACGTCAATCTCCGGCACGCCGCTCACGACGACGTCATGGCTCGCCACATCTGCGCTGGGGCAAGCGTTCGTCGCCGTCATCACAACGGCGTAGGTATTGCTGATGGCGTAGGCGTGCGTCACAACCTGTCCCACGGCGAATTCACCGTCACCGAAGGCCCACGTGTATGTGATGGGCTCCGTGCCCTGCGCGACGCTGCCGGTGAACGTGATGCTCTCGCCCGGGTGCGGGCCGGCCGGCGTGAAGGTGAAATCGGCCCCGGCAACCGGGATGCAGGCCGATGTGACCGTCAGCGCCACGCTCACGTCCACCGTCGGCGCATCAGGATCGTTGCTGGAGACGCGCAGCGTGGTGGTGTAGACGCCGTCGGCCAAACCGGCCGCGTCGAAGGCCACGTCCACGGGCCGGCTGCCCGTTGGCGCGAGCACCCCCGTGAGCGGCGACTCGCTCAGCCAGGGCATATCCGGGTTCTCCGCCACATCCCAGGCCAGGTCGGCCGTGCCGTCGTTGGCAATGGTCAGCGTGCGGTGGGCCGTATCGCCGGGGTTGAGGGTGGCGCTCAAGCTCGGCGGCGTCACTTCGATCTCCGGCGCGCCGGTCACGGCGATGCTGTCCATCATCCACACCGAGCTGCAGCCGTTTACGGCATTGACGGTGATGCCGTAGGTGCTGCTGAGGGCGAAGGTATGCGTCACCACACCGCCCCAGGCCAAACCGCCGTCGCTGAAGGACCACGCGAAACTTACGGGCACATCGGCGTAGGGCGGATAGTAGGTCGCGCTGAAAGTGACAACTGCGCCGGCTTCAGGAGAGGGCGGCGTCCAGGTGAAATGTACCCCCGTGAGCGGCTCGCAGCCGTGCGCGAAGACGAGCACGCGCTCCGGCGGTTGCGCGGCGGCATCCTGCACCGTCAACGTCTCGGTGACGAGGTCTATCCACGCGCCCACCGTGCCGGTGACAACGAACGTCTTGGTCAGAATGTGCCAGACATTCGGCGCGACGCCCGCCGCGTCCCAGCGCAGCCAGTCCGCGCCGCGCGCCAGTGTCCCGGCGCTCGCCGTCGCGCCTGTCGGTTCGAGCGAGGCGGTCCAGTTCTCCAGCAGGCTGAACGTGACCGGCGCGGTGTACGTCACCCAGACCCGGTCCACGATCTCCACCACGTCGCCGATGTGGACGAGAGCCGGGAAGGTCGTGGCGAGAACGCCATTGATGCGCGCCTCTTTCTGCCAGAAGGCGGCCGGGCGTGCGCGCACCTCGACCGGGATGGAACGCGCGTCGGCGGAGGGGCAGCCGTTCGCCACCACGAGCGTGACGGTGTACGTTCCGGCGGCGCTGTAGGTGAAGACCGGCGTGGGGCCATCCAGCCCCGCGCCGACGCCCGGCCCGCCGAAGTCCCAGGTGTAGGTGATCGGCGCGTCGCCTTCAACCGTCGCTGCGAAGTGCATCGCCTCGCCCACAAAGGCAGGACTGTCGCTCGTCAGAGTCGTGATGGCTACCGGCAGGCAAACCCCAATGTGGCGGAAACGCACCACCCGTTCTACCGGCGCGCCATGCTCCATTCCCAGCGTCTCGGTGACGAAATCCAGCACCCATGCCCCATCGGTGATAGTGAAGGTCTTGGTAATGGCGTGCCAGGTATTCGGCGCGACATTGGAAGCCTGGACGACCGCCGGGCCGGCGGGTGTCCAGGTAGCCGACCCGACGTCCGTCACCAGGCCGGTCATCAACAGCGAGTCGCTCCACGCTTCGGTCAACGTGAAGGAAACCGGAACGGTGTACGTGACCCACACCCGATCCACGATCTGCACGGCGTCGCCGGGCAGCACGGCGATGGGATCGGTAGCGGTGAGTACGCCGTTCACCCGGATGGCTTTCTCCCAGGCTGCCGGCTCTGGCGGGCGGATATGGAAGTGTACCCCCGTCTCGCCGGCCAATGCGCCAACGTGATCGAAGATATAGCCAGGGATGGAGACGGTGCTGGACGGCGCCAGGCTTGCGGTGATGGCGACGACGACATCAATTTTGCCCCACGCGCCCTGCGGCAGACCGAACAGATCCCACTCCGCCCACCGCCCGTCCGCGCCGACGCGGTCAGCCGGAGGAACGGCCGTCACGAAGGGCGCGGTCGCCGGGAAATCGCTGCGCACGATAACGGCATTTTCGTAGCCGCCGGTGTTGCTGAAGACCAGGGTAAACGCCGTCTCCTGCGCGGGGTAAACTTCCGACTCGTAGGCACCGGCGAGGTGCAGATGCGGCGCCAGCTTGTCGAAGGCGACTTCCCGCGCCTCGTTCCACGTGCCGATGGAGAGGTTTTCGAGGAGCGATGTCGTTGTCCAGGTACAGGGTTCGACGTGGAAGAATTTGGTGAGCGTCACCGGCTGTGTGAGGCCGGCCGGCGCCTCCCAACGCAGCGCGCCGGCATCGAGATCGTAGTATTCGGGGATATTCAGGATGTTGAAATCGTTGGTCTGCCGCCCGCCCCACACCCACAGGCCGGGCCGCCCGGCGCCTGCACCGGCGGGGATGAACGCGCCGGCGTGGTTGCGCCGCGCCTGGTTCAGGTCGGCGAAGGTTTCATCCCAGGTATCGGAGGCCACGTCGTAGCGCAGCGATGTGGCATACTCACCGGGCCATTGCCCGCACCCGGCGATGACGACCGAGCCGGCCAGGCGGTAGGGCGAGGCCGAATCGAAGCCGAAGGCCGGCATCTCGTCGCAGGCAACGGGTAGATCGGCCACGCCGGCGTCGTCCCAGGCGATGGGGTTGGCCGTGTCGAGCCGTTCGGTGATGGTGAGCGGGCGCAGGAGCCCACCGGGATAATCATCGCCGCCGATGGCGTAGATGACGCCGTCTACCACCGCCGCGCCGATGTAGCTGCGGGCACGGTTGAGCGGCGGGCCGGCCGTCCAGCGGGAGCCGGCCGGCGCGGTGATGTCGAAGATGTAGGTGTCGGAAATCACGGCAGAGTTGTTGAATCCGCCGAAGACG
>JAIOAS010000194.1 GCA_019873725.1 Chloroflexota bacterium
GCGTAGAAGGTGTTGAGGCGCTCCTCTGCCGTGGCGACGTTGCGCGGGGTGAACTCCGGCTTGTCGCTGATTCGCGCGACCTCCCCGTCGAAGACGCGCCCCGGATAGCTGTCCACGGTCACTTTCACCGCTTGTCCCAGGTAAACGTGGCCGATCTGCCCTTCCGGCACGTAGACATACAGTGTCACCGCGTTGAGATCGGCCAGCGTGAGGATGGTCGCCGCGGGCGCAACCAGCTCACCGATGTTAGCAGCGCGCGCCACCACCACGCCGTTGATCGGGCTGACGAGCGTGCTGCGTTCGACCTTCTTGCGCAGGACGTTGGCCTCGGCTTCGGCCTGGCGGACTTTGGCCCGCGCGACGGCTAACTCTTCCGGGGTGGGGCCGGCGAGCAGATCGTCGAGTTTGGCCTGTGCCACGGCAACGGCAGCTTCAGCGACGCGGTATTGGCCTTCGGCGGCGTTTGCCTGGGCGATGTAGCCCAGCGGATTGTTGCGGATGCGCAGAAGCTGGTTGAGCAACGTCTGGGCCGTCTGCTCGTCGGCTTCGGCGCGGGCGAGCGCTTCGCGTGCGGCGACCAATTGGAGGTCCGCCACTTGCTTCTCGACGCCTTCTTTGGGCGCGATGCCGTGCAGCATCTCCTGGTTGGCGAGCTGCGCTCTGGCGAGTTCCGCGCCCTGGGCAGCCAATGCTACCTGCGTGCGTGCTTCGACGATTTTCGCGTTCAGCTCTTGGGGATTTTCCACCACGGCCAGCGCATTCTGCCATGCCCGGTACGCCCCATCCCGCTGCGCCTCGGCCAGCCTGACGTTGGCCCGCGCTGCCGCAATCTCTGCGGGATGCGGGCCGGCTTCGAGCAGGTCCAGCTCCGCTTGAGCGGCGATCACTGCAGCTTCCGCCGGATTGAGTTGCAATAACCAGGGCGTCGCGTCCAGGGTCACAAGAACGTCGCCCGTGCTTACTTGCTGTCCTACCTGCACGGCGATGGATTCGATGCGCCCGCCAAATTCGCTGGCGATGCGGATTTCCTGGGCGCGAATCGTGCCGGAGGCGATCAACGTTGCGCCGGTGCTGGCCTCCGTTGTCTGCAAGCAGCCCGACAGCGGTACGACAAAAAGTAGTAGTACGAAAATCCAACTGTATTTTCTGTTCATAGTAGTCTCCTCATTTAGAGTCGTTTAGTCGGGTAGTCTTTAGTCGGGTAGTCCTTAGTCTGGTAGTCTTTAGTCGGATAGTCCTTAGTCGGGTAGTCTTTAGTCTGGTGGTCTTTAGTCGGGTAGTCCTTAGTCTGGTGGTCTTTAGTCGGGTAGTCTTTAGTTTGGTAGTCTTGAGTTTGTAGTTCGGTTTAGGACTAACGACTGACGACTAACGACTAATGACTAATGACTAATGACTAACGACTAATGACTAACGACTAACGACTAACGACTAACGACTAACGACTAAACACCACATCCGCCGGCATGCCCATCTTGAGGGCGTTATCTTCGTTCTGGACTGTGATCTCGACGGCGAAGACGAGGTTCACCCGCTCTTCCTGGGTGGCGACGTTGCGCGGTGTAAATTCGGCGCTCTCGGCAATGCGACTGACGTGCCCCTTGAAGATGCGGTCCGGGAAGCTGTTGACGGTGATTTGTACCGGCTGGTTGACATAGACCTGACCGAGTTGATTTTGCGGCACGTAGACGGTCAGCGTCAGCTTGTTGAGGTCGGCAATGGTGAGCAGCGTTGCGCCGGCCGCCGCGACCTCGCCAGGGTGCATGATGACGTCCACCACGATGCCATCGATGGGCGCGGTCAGCGCGTACATCTCGCGCTGGCGCAACAGCGACGCCAGCCCACTGCGGGCTTGATTGACGCGCGCTTCGATGGCCGCGATTTGTTCGGGCGTGGCTCCGGCTTCTAACGCTTCGACTTGCACCTGTGCCAGCGCGACCTGTGCGTCAATCTGGGCTTGCGCACTCAGCGCTTCATCGGCGCGGGTCTGCATCGCCTGTGGATTGGCCCGCTGACTGTAGAGATCGGCCAGTTTCGCTTCCAGGCCATCTTTCTGAGCGCCGGCGGCATTCACGCCGACCCACGCTTGCCACCACAGGTTGGGTAGCTGCTGCGCGCCCAGCGGAAAATCGATATTGATCCATTTGTAAAGGGTGTAGCCGCCATCTTTGATCACTAATTCCCAATCGCCGAAGTTGAAATCGCCCTCCGGGGTTTCTGGCAGTTCGATCGGCGGCAAGTCCGGCAGAAGGCCTTCCAGATCATCGGTGATGTTATCGATGGACCCCTGCATTGCCGGGAAGCGCTGCCGTCCGCCGCCGTTGAATTGCGCATAGGCTTGTTCAAACTGGTTTTTCCCAAGTTCGACCGCATCTTTGAGGGCGATGGCCTGCGCGAGTTGGTGCTCGGCGGAAACAAGCTGCGCGCGGGTGACGGCAATGAGCAAGTCGATGTCCTGCGGGTTTTTGACCAAAGTTTGCGTGTCGCTGACTGCCTGCTGCGCCACGAGTTGCCCGGCTTTCGCCTGGGCGAGCTGTGCTTTGGCAGCTTCGATTTGGCCTGGACGCGCGCCGGCTTTGGCCTGTGCCAGCCCGGCTTCGGCCATGTCGACCATTGCCTGGGCGACCTCGATCTGCGCATCGAGCATCGTGGTGTCCAGTTGGACGACGACCTGCCCGGCGCTGACACTTTCCGCTTCCGCGACCGGAATGGCGGCGATCAAGCCGCCAAACTCGCTGGCCAGGCTGACCTGTTCTGCCTGGATGACACCGGACGCATTCAAGGGTTTTGTCGACTCTGTCGTTTGCTGTTGAAAGAACGTGAGCCACGACTCGGGGCTTGCTAGTGTCTGTTTCGACATCAGCACGACTAGTCCCAGCGAGAAGACGATCAACAGAACGATATGCAGTATCTTTTTCGATTTCGGTTTTTCTTTGTTCATTTTTTCCTCCAACAATAGACGTCGGCCTTGTAATCTTGTGCTTCAAGGGGATCACCAGATCTCCGCCGGGTGTGCGGCCACGAGGATCTGCCGATCCTCTCGAAGCACCGTGTTATTTCACCGCCGATATGAAAACATCCTCCAACGTGGGCGCGATCCACTCGATGCTGTGGACGTCGATGCCCTCGTCGTTGAGCAGCGCCCAGATCGGCGCTTTGAACGTCTCCGCGTCGGGGACGACGGCGTGAATCTGCGCCCCGTACAGCGCGACCTCCTCGAAGGGCAGCCGTCCTGAATCCTGCGCCGCTTTCAGCACGCGCATCGCCCGGTCGGCGTCGGCGGTGTTGATTTCGAGGACGTGCCGGCGCATCTGCGTTTGCTTCAGTTGATCCGGCGTATCCAACGCGATGAGCTTGCCCTGGCTGATGAAGCCAACGCGCTGGCACAGTTCCGCTTCGTCCATGTAGTGTGTGGTGACGAGCACCGTCACGCCCTTCTTCGCCATCGCGTAGATGAGGCCCCAGAACTCGCGGCGGCTGATGGGATCGACGCCCGCGGTTGGTTCGTCGAGGAAGACGACTTGCGGTTCGTGGACGATGGCGCACCCCAGGGCCAGACGCTGCTTCCAGCCACCGGAGAGGTTAGAAGTGAGCGTGTTTTCGCGCCCGATGAGGCCGGCCATTTCCAGGATGTCAGCCTGACGCTGGCGCAGTTGCTTGCGTGAGAGGCCGTAGGCCTGCCCGTAGAAGCGGATGTTCTCGCGGGCGGTGAGGTCGTTGTAGAGCGTGAAGAGCTGCGACATGTAGCCGACCCGCGCCTGCATCGCTTTGGTCTGCGTGGCGGGGTTGTAGCCAAGCACGCGCGCCTCGCCGGACGTCGGCGTGAGCAGGCCGAGCAGCATGCGGATGGTCGTCGTCTTGCCCGCTCCGTTCGGCCCCAGCCAGCCGTACACTTCCCCCGGACGGACGTTGAAGCTCACGTTGTCCACGGCGGTGAAGCTACCGAACTTCTTGGTCAGATTGTTGACTTCAATGGTGTATTCATTCATAGCTGTTAGTCGGGTAGTCGTGAGTCGGGTAGTCGTTGGGCAATGACTCCGGACTAAAATTTTGGGCTTGGGACTGCCTTTTGATCAACGAAATAAACGCTTCTTCCATGCGCGCTTCGATCTGGCGCATGCCGGTGCAGGTGATGCCCTGGGCGGCGAGTGCGGCCTCGATTTCGGGTTGTCGCCGCGCAATGTCGTCGACGAAAACGTGGAGCATCAGCCCGTAGGTCTGCACTTCCAGGACGCCTTCCAGGTTCGTGACCAGGTTTTGTGCCGCGACGAAGTGCGATGGGGTGAATTCTAAAAGCTGGCCCGGCACCATGCGCTTGATCCTGTGCGGCGCGTCGTGCGCCACGAGTTTGCCCCGGTAGAGCAGCCCCACCCAGTTACACCGCTCGGCCTCGTCCATATAGGGCGTGCAGACGAAGATGGTCAGCCCCTTTTCGGCGCGCAGGTTGCCCAACAGGTTCCAGAATTCGCGGCGGCTGACCGGGTCCACGCCCAGCGTTGGCTCGTCGAGCATCACCACGCGCGGTTCGTGGACAAGGCTGCACGCCAGCGCCAGCTTCTTCTTCATCCCGCCGGAAAGCCGCCCGGCGAGGCGTTTGGTGAACTTCGTCAGGCCGGCGAATTCCAGCAATTCCGGGATGCGGCGTTTCTGCTCCTCCGGGCTGACGCCTTGCACCTGTGCGAAGAACTGCATATTTTCCATCACCGTCATGTCGGGCGGCAGTGAGAATTGCTGGGCGATGTAGCCGACGCGTTCGCGGATGGCGTAGGTGTCGCGCATCGAGTCGAAGCCCAGAATGCGGCTCTCGCCAGAGGTGCGGCGCAGCAGGCCCAGGATCACGCGCGTCGTCGTCGTCTTGCCCGCGCCGTCCGGCCCGATCAAGCCGTAGGTCTCGCCCTGCCGTACTTGCAGCGTGACGCCGTCCACGGCAGTCACGTCTCCTTGCCGCGTCTTGAATCGCTTCACCAAATCTTTCGTTTCAATCGTTACCAGTGTTTCCATGTTTTCTTCAGAAAGCAAACCGCGAATCACGCGAATCTTCGCTAATTTTTTAAGAAATTCGCGTAGATTAGCGAGATTAGCGGTTAGAATATCTGTCGCCTCAATCCAACCTCTTTTTGAAGGTGAGTGCTGCCAGAATCATGACGACAACGACGTACATCGAGAGCGCCAGGACGTCGTCCCATAGATAGGCAATGCCGACGCCCTTGGTGATGACGCCGCGCGCGATGCGGATGAAGTAGGTGAGCGGGATCAGATTGCCGAGGGCGCGCACGACGGGCGGCATGGGACTGCGCGGGTAGATGTAGCCGGTGAGCAGCAGGCTCAACAACATCAACAGGGCGCTGAGCTGTTCCGCTTCTTTTTGCGTCCGCGCGACACTGGAGATCACCAGCCCCAGTCCCAGCCCGGCGCAGACGAAGAGGAAGGACAACCCCGCTAGTAGCCCCACATTGCCGCGGAACGGTACGCCGAACCAGAAAACGCCGAGCAGCGTGATCATCACCTGGTCGATGGCGACGAACAGGATATTGGGCGCCAGCTTGCCGATGACCAGTTCCAGTGGGCGCACCGGCGTCGCCATGATTTGCTCGATCGTGCCCAACTCGTGCTCGCGCACGATGGATTGGGCAGTCATATTCACCGCCAGCACTTGCAGCAGCATCGCAATCAATCCCGGCATGATAAATACGAGATCGTCGCGGTTGGGGTTGTAGAGCACGCGCGTCGAGGCGGTGATCGGTTGGGTGTTCAGCCGCTGCCCCAGCCGCTCGATCTTCTGCACGGCGATGTCCAGCGCATACGCCTGCCCGATGGCTACCGCCGCGCTGTATCCCGATTGGACCGAGAACGAGTCGGAGCCGTCCAGGATGACCAGTGCTTGTGCTCTGCCGCGCTCGATATCCGCGGCGAAATTTGGTGGGATGACCACACCGGCTTTCGCCACACCGGCATCGAGCGCAGTCAGCACATCGGCTTCGGTGGCAACATACCGCTCGATGTCGAAATAGCCGGAGGCGCGCAGCGCATCGACGAAGCCGCGGCTGTGCGCATCCAGGCTCATATCTGCAACCACCGTCGGCAGGTGATAGGCGGTCAGGTGGACGGCGTAGCCAAACAGCGTGAGTTGGAGCAGCGGGATGCCGAGGATCAGCGCCAGCGTGCGCCGGTCGCGCAATCGCTCGATCATCTCGCGGCGCATGACGGCGGTAGTGCGGTGAATGGCGTTTATCCAACGGCGCATCGTTCCTCAGTCCAGGTTGCGTCTGAAGGCGCGGGTGGCGAAGAACATGACCACACCGACGTAAACCGCCAGCACGATCACCTGCTCCCACAAGGTCGCCACGCCGATTCCTTTGGTGATGATACCCCGCGCGATGGGGATGAAGTAGGTGAGCGGGAAAAGGTTGCCCACGGCGCGAATTACCGGCGGCATCAGGTAGCGCGGGAAGATGAAGCCGCCCAACACCAAGCCGACCAGCATCAACATCATGGCTGTCTGTTGCGATTGTTTTTGGTTCTCCGAAATAGCCGAGACCAACAGTCCCATGCCCAATCCCGAAAGGACGTACAGGCAGGCCAGCCCGAAGAAGAGCCAGAAATTGCCCTGGAACGGTGTCTCGAACCAGAGCACGCCCAGCGCCAGGATGGTGAGCATATTGACGATGGCGATGACGATGTTCGGCGCGATCTTGCCGATCAGCAGTTCGAACGGGCGGATGGGTGTCACCAGGATTTGCTCGATGGTGCCGCTTTCGCGCTCGCGCACCACGGCGGCGGCAGTGAGCGTGATCGTCTGCGTCTGCAAAATGACTGCCACGATCCCCGGAATCACGAACCACAGGTCCAGTAGATTGGGGTTGTAGAGGATGCGGACGCGCGTATCCAAAGGTAAAAGCTGGTCCGCATTGCTCAGACGGCCGGCCCGCAGTAGCCGCGAGACCAGCACCTCCTTGGAGTGGCTCTGGGCGATGGCAGTGATGGCGTTGTAGGCCGTCTGTGAGGTGAAGACATCCGATCCATCGACCAACAGCAGCACCTGTGCCCCGTTGCGCTCCACGTCCGCCGCAAATCCGGGCAGGATGACCACCCCCGCTTGCGCGCGGCCTTCGTCGATTGCGTGAATCGCCTGGGTTTCGTCGGCGACGTAATTGACCACATCGAAATAGCCCGATACGGTCAGCGCCTGGACGAAGGCACGGCTGGCGCGATCCAGGCTCTGATCGGCGACTACCAGCGGGATGTTGCGCACGTCCGTGCGGATCGCGTACCCGAAGATCAGCATCTGCACCAGTGGCAGTCCCAGTTGGATGATGAGCGTCCGCCGGTCGCGCAGCGTCTGGATAAACTCCTTTTGGATGACGGCCCATATCCGCTGTAGCATGTGCGTGTCTCAATCCAACCTCGTCTTGAACGTTGCCGCCGATACGGTGACGATGATGGCCCCGTAAACGAGCAGTGCGACGACATCTTCCCACATATACGCCAGTCCTACGCCTTTGGTGATGATGCCGCGCGCGATGCGGATGAAGTAGGTCGCCGGGATCAGGTTGCCGACGGCGCGCACGACCGGCGGCATCGTCGAGCGCGGATAGATCAGGCCGGTCAGTAGCATCGTCAGCATCATCAGCACAGCCGCAATTTGCTGCGCCTGTTTCTGGTTTTTCGACACCGTCGAGAGCGCCAGCCCCATCCCCAGGCCGGAGACGATGAACAGCAGTGAGAGCCAGCTAAACAGCCAGATCGATCCCTGGAACGGCACTTTGAACCAGAAAACGCCGAGCAGGATGATGATAACGAGATCGACGGCGATCAGCCCGACGGGCGGCACAATCTTGCCGAGGATCAACTCGACGGGGCGCGCCGGCGTGACCAGCATTTGTTCCATTGTGCCCAGCTCGCGCTCGCGGACAACCGCCATCACCGTCGCGTTGACGCCGATGAGTTGCAGCAGCATTGCCGCCAGGCCGGGAATCAGGAAGACAATTTCGTCGATGTTGGGATTGTAAAGGATGCGCGTGCTGGTGTCGATGGGCAACTGCCCCAGACTGCCCATGCCCATCCGTTGCGCGGTTTGCAGCATCAACTGCATGCCGTGCACCTGGGCGATTGCCGTTGCCGCGCTGTACCCCGACTGCACTACGAACGAGTCGGAGCCATCGATGATGACGAGCGCCTGCGCCGTGCCGCGTTCGATCTGCCCGGCGAAATCCGGCGGAATCACCAGCCCCACGTTCACCTGGTTATCGTCGATGGCGCGGATAACCTCGTTTTCGCTGCCCACGTACTGCACCACGTCGAAGAAGCCGGAGACTTCGAGCGCGTTGATGAAGGCGCGGCTGCTGGAGTCGCGGCTCAGGTCGGCGACCGCCGTGGGCAGATGGTCGAGCGTCATATCACCGACGTAGGCGAACAAGAACAGCTCTAGCACCGGCATCAGGATGATCATCAACAGCGTCGGCCAATCCCGGATCATCTGGATGGTCTCTTTTTTGATGATGGCGAACAACCGTTGCGCGTTCAAGGTCGTCTACTCCAATCCCTGCCGGAAGGCTTTCGCCGCAATCGCCATCACGACGACGGCGTAAATCGTCATACTGACGACCTGCACCCAGAGCGCGTCTAAGCCCACGCCCTTGCTGATGATTCCGCGTGAGATGGGGATGAAGAACGTCATCGGGAACAGCGTCCCCAGTGCCTTCAGGACGGGCGGCATCGTGTTGCGGGGGAAGATGTAGCCGCCCAGCACGACGCCCAGCAGCATGATCATCATCACCAATTGCTGCGCCTGCTTTTGGTTGTTGGCGATGGTCGAAACCAGCAGGCCCAGCCCCAAGCCGCAGAAGACGTAGACCATCGAGAGGCCCAGGAAGACCCAGAAATTGCCACGGAACGGCACGTGGAAGAGCAACACCCCCGCAGCGACCGCCGTCAGCACGTTGATGATGGCGACGGCGACGTTGGGGATGATCTTACCGAGCAGGAGTTCCAGCGGGCGGATCGGCGTGACGAGCAACTGCTCGATGGTGCCCGCTTCGCGCTCACGCACGACCGCGGCGGCGGTCATCGCAATGCTGGAGGTCTGGATGAGCAGCGCGATCATATTGGGGATGGTGAACCAGAGCTGCTGCATGTCAGGGTTGTAGAGGATGCGCACCCGCGTGTCCAGCGGCAGCGCGGCGCTGATGGGGAGGCCGGAGCGTTGAATTTTCTTGAGCAGCACGTCGGCGGCATAAGACTGCGCGATGGCGGCAGCGCGCGTGTAGCCCGATTGGACGGTGAACAGATCCGAGCCATCGATCAGAAAGAGCACCTGCGCCTCCCCGCGATCCACGCGCGCGGCAAAGCCCGGCGGGATGACGATGCCGGCCTGTGCGCGCCCGCTGTCGATGGCCTGGATCACCGCCGCTTCGCTGGCGACGTAATCGATCACGTCGAAGTAGCGCGTGTTGACCATCGCCGCGACGTAAGCGTGGCTGTGCGCGTCCAGGCTCTGGTCGGCGACCACGGTGGGGATGTGTTCCACGTTCATATCTACCGCATAGCCGAGCAGGAACAGTTGCAGCAGCGGCATGCTCAGCATCAGGATCAACGTGCCCCGATCGCGCAGCGTTTGGATGAACTCCTTTTGTAAGACGGCCCAAATCCGTTGTAACATTTTCTCTCTTTAGTTTTCACGCACGCGCAGCCCATCGAACAACAGATCGACGGCGGTCTGCGCCAGCCTGTGCCGTTCCTCTGGGGTGGGGGTGGGCTGCTTGCCGCGCAATACCGGCAAAATCAACGCCACAAAACCACCCAAAATCATCGATGTCGCGGTTTCGGGATCGATGGGGCGGAAGTTCCCCGCTTCGATCCTCCTGGCGATGAAGCTCTTAATG
>JAIOAS010000195.1 GCA_019873725.1 Chloroflexota bacterium
GTTGACATTTTGTCATTGTCCTTTTTTATGCCTTGTGATATACTCAATTCGCCTGGTAAAAGGCCGGGCCAATAAAAAGTAGAAGGTGAATCCGTTGAACTACAATGATGATTTCCCATCTGTGTTTATTTCTGAACAAGGGTCTCGTGACAAGAACGGCTACATTGATCATCTGAGCAGTCCAAATCCGCGTCAGCGTTCGCAGGCTGTACAGGAATTGGGCAAGCTCAAAGCCGACTATGCCGTCCCCAATCTTATCACACTTCTCAAGGAAGATGTGAACACCTACGTGCGCTGCGCGGCAGCGGAGGCGCTCGGCCACATTGGACACACCGCCGCCGTCTTCCCGTTGATGGACGCCCTGCGCGACCCCTGCTCTTTTGTGCGGCGCGCTGCCGCCATCGCGCTGGGGCAGATGCAGGCCAAAGAGGCGCAGGGGGCGCTGCTCAACGCCCTGGACGATAGCAACTTTTACGTCCGACGCGCGGCCATCAACGCCATTGGCAAGTTGGGGATTCCCGACATGGGTGCGATCCTGCTGCCCTTGCTTTCGACGCCCGACCTGCGCATCCGCCGTACCGTGCTCATCGCGCTGCGCCGGCTGAACGCGCAAGAGGCCGCGCCGCAGATGATCGAGATGCTCAAGGCGTACCTTGCTGCGCCCAACCAGCGCGATTTGCCGGTGGTCAAGACGCTCGTCGTGGCGCTGGGTGATTTGCACCTGCCCGCGGCAATCCCGGTTTTGGCCGATGTCGTGCGCGGCTATGTGGGAGCGCGTTCGCTCGCTGCCAGCGCGATCGGGGAAATCGGTGGACAGGAAGGGGGACCGGTGCTGGTCGAAGCACTGGCCGATAAAAGCGTCAATCTGGAACTGGCTGCGCTCAAGAGTCTGGGGCGGATCAAATACCGCAAGGCGCTTCCGGCCGTGCGCGAGTTCCTGACCTCGCCGGATCCACGCCTGCGGCGCACGGCGGCGCTCACGGTCGGCAATCTCGATGACGCGGCGTCGATTCCCACCTTGCTCTCGATGGCTTACAACGACAGCAGCCCGTTGGTGCGTCCGGCGGCCATCGAGGCTTTGGGCATCCTCGGCGACAAGACGTTGATCCCGCAGCTCTTGCCGCTGGTGGAAGACTCCAATGCCTATCTGCGGGCCGCGCTGGCCCACACGCTCAGTGCGCTGGATGGCGCAACCCCTGAGGTGCAGCGTGCGCTGCGGAAGCTGGCGCAGGATCAGGTGGAACACGTCGCCTTTGCGGCGCAGCGGGCATTGAATGAATGTGAACGGAAGAACGGCAAACGCCCGGTCGAACCCGCGGCATGCCCGGAACCGACCCCCAAGCAGATTTCCTGGCTCAGGCGCTTTTTGGGACGCGCCTAGTATATCTTAATCTGCGAGAATCAGGGCAATCTGCGTTCAGAAGGGCTTCAGGGCGCATCTTGCCCCGTGAGGACCAACCACGCGAAGTGCGGCAGCGCCAACTGCCGCCGCCAGCGCCACGGCTCACGCACGAGCCGGTAAAGCCACTCCAGCCCCAGGCGTTGAATCCAGCGCGGCGCGCGCCGCGCCACCCCGGCGATGAAATCGAAGGAGCCGCCCACGCCGATACCGACGGCAGCCCCGGTGCGGGCCAGATTGCGGTCCAGCCACACGTCCTGCTTGGGCGCGCCGTAGGCCACGAGTAGAATGTCGGCCTGCGCCGCACGCACCCGCGCCACGATGTCCGCTTCCTCTTCCGGAGCGGGCGAACCGGCGTAACAGCCTGCCACGTTCAGCCCTGGATAGCGCGTTGTCAGGATTGCCGCCGCTTTCTCCGCCACGCCGGGCGCCGCGCCCAGGTAGAAGACGCGCCACCCGCGCTGCGCCGCTTCCGCCGAAAGCAGCGGCACCAGGTCCGACCCGGCGACCCGCTCGCGCAATTTCGTGCCGCGCATCCTGGCGGCCCACAAGACGCCGATCCCGTCGGGAATACAAAGGGCGGCCCTTTGCAGGGTCGCCCTGAAGTCTGAGTCGCGGCGCGCTTTCATTAAGAATTCCGGGTTGACGGTGGCGATTTGATGGACACCGCCCGTGTCAATCCACTGCGCGATGAGCGCAACCGTTTCCGCCATCGTCACGTCGTGGATCGGCACACCCATCAACGTGCAGGCTGGCGCACGCCGATCTGCCGCATGATTTACATCAGGCTCAATGCCCAATCGCCGACCAGCCAATAGCGGAAATCCTTACCGTTGGATGCCTCGATGCCGCCGTAGATGCCGTATCCCAGCGCGATGAGGGGGAAGATCAGCAAAACTGGCGTGAGCAGCAGTGCAATGGGGATGAGCAGGATGCCCACCAGGATCGCGCTGAGCGCCCCAACAACCGCCCACATAATACCAATCAGCACGCCGCCGCCCGCCCAGAAGAGCAACTGCATCAGGAATGCCTGCATCGCCTGATAGGCCACGTAGCGCGAACGGTCTTTGTAGAGCAGGTAAATCAGCAGCGCCGCCCCAACGCCCAGGAAGCCGGTGACCAGGTTGAGCAGGACGCTCAAGTGCGCCAGCATCGCCCAGGTGCGCTCGTCGGCGGGTGAAAGCGGCTGCGGTGCGGTGTGCATGGGCACAGGATTCACCCCGTTCGACTCCGCGGCAGGTTCCGGTGTTACATTGTAGAATTCTTTTTCGGTACTCATTGTTCCTCCCTTTTTTATCATCTGTCACTTACCCTTGCGTAGGGTTTCTATGTTTTATACGCACGCCTGGGAGGAAGGTTGCACTGTGGATTATTCTTCTTCTTCTTCAAACTTCTCTACCTGATAAATCGAGACTTCGAGGTCGGGCCAGCGCCAGGCGTTGGGCGGCAGCCCGGCCTTGTAGCACAGGTTGGCGAGGAATTCTTCCGGCAGCGGCAATTGTTCCCACACCTGCGGCAGGAAGGTGGCCCGGTTCCAGCCGCGCTCAATGAGCACGCCGTCGATGTTGGGGCGCAGCTTGCGCAGGAGGTCGTCCGGCCCGTCGAAGTCCAGCGGCTCCGGCTTGGTCAGCACCGACACCTCGATCGTGAGATTGGGCAGCTCGGCAGCCTTGACCGGCGGAAAGCGCGGATCGCGGAAGGCGGCGGCGATGGCGTTCTCGCGCACGTCCTCCACGAGAGGGCGGCGCGCTTCCAGCGAGCCGATGCAGCCGCGCAGGTCGCCATGCCGCGTGCGCAGGGTGACGAATGCCGCGCCGGGCGCCTTGAGTCGCGGTGGCGGATCGGGCAAAACGATGGACGGCTTGGTCCCCACCGTTTCCGCAATCGTCGCGCGGGCCAACGCGAGCAGGTAGTGGCCCTCTTCTTGCGTCAAAGGGGCGGCGGTCATCGCGCGACCTCCTCATAGCCGACGGAAGCATACCCGACCACGCGCCGCGTGTCGCCGGTGACGTCGCCGGAGGTGCGGTAATCCAGCAGGTGAGGCTGCCAGCCGTGCTTCTCTGCCAGCAACATCAACGCGAGCGCCGGCGCTTGCCCGCAGGCTTCGCCGTGCGCCGCTCCGCGCTGATCGCCGCTGAGCACCGCATCCAGGAATTGGCGATCGAGCGTGTGCGCGGTCCGGTTGTCGTGGAAGTGGCTCAGGTCGGAGCTGACGACGATGACATCATCCGGCTCGAGGCATTGATCCAGCTTCCGGCCTACGGCGAGCGGGTCTACATCGCCGAAGAGCAGCGGCACGACGGGAACGTCGGGAAAGATGACGCGCAGGAAGGGGAACTGGACTTCTAGGCTGTGTTCTTGCGCGTGCGCGACGTTGAACGCGGCAAAGGGCGCACCGCTGTCGACCAGCGCGTGGATTTTGTCGACGTCCAGGGGATGGGCGCCGAGGGGGGTATCGAAGGCGGCGTAGTCCGCCAACGCCACCCCCGCAAACCATACGCGATGGGACGGTCCCATCACGTAGATGCGGCTGGGCGGTGTGGCGCGGTTGCGCAGCGCCTTGTAGGCGAAAGCGGCGACGCCTCCAGAGTAAACATAACCGGCATGCGGTGCAATCACGGCGCGGATGTGGGGGAGCGCCGGCGGGTTGGCCTGGTCCAAATAGTTGGTGATGGCCTTCCGCAGTGCGTTGGGGGCATCCGGGTAAAACATCCCGGCGACGGCAGTGGGTCTTATTGTTTCGGTCACGGCAATCCTCCTTTCAGCCAGACTATAAAAGTCCCCTCGCTTAGCGTTCGTAAAAGTATAACTTCCCAAAGCTGTGGCCGGTCTCCGACCGCGCCACCGTGACCCCAGACCTGGGCGGGCACGGTCGGAGACCGGCCCGAGCGGGAAGTTGTTTATTGACAGACCCTTAGGCTCAGACTTTTGTAGTCTTTAGTTTAGCTCCAGATGCCAGGCACCCGTGTGTTGCAGGTGGGACACACGCCCGGCGTCGTCCAATGTTCGCGGGTGTTGTATCCATAACGTTGAATGAGCACGGTGTCACAGGCCGGGCAGAAGGTGCTTTCGTGCTTGGGATCCAGCACGTTGCCCAGGTAAATGTAGCGCAATCCGGCGGCTTTGCCGATGGCGTAGGCTCTTTCGAGGGTGGCGTTGGGGGTGCGGGGACGGTTGAGCATCTGGTAATCGGGATGGAAGGCGCTCAAATGCCAGGGCATCTCCGGGTTCACTTGCGCCAGCCACATTGCTGCCGCCCGCAGTTCCTCGTCTGAATCGTTGAGGCCGGGGATCACCAGCGTTGTCACTTCGATCCAGATGTTGGTCTCACGGGCGATGGTGGCGATGTTGCGTTTGACCGGTTCGAGTCGTGCGCCCGAATACTGCTCGTACAGTTCGTTGGTGAAGCCTTTGAGGTCGACGTTGATGGCATCGAGGTACGGCGCGATGCGTTCCAGCGTTTCGGGCGACATAAAGCCGTTGGAGACGTAGACGTTTTTCAGGCCGCGTGCGTGAGCCAGTTTGGCCGTATCGTAGGTGTACTCGAAGAAGACGGTTGGCTCGTTGTAGGTGTAGGCGATGGATTCGCTGTGACTTTGCAACGCGGCCTCGACCACATCTTCCGGCGATAAAGCTTCTCCAACAGTATTGCGTCGCGTATCCACCTGGCGCACCTGCGAAATCTGCCAGTTCTGGCACCAGGCGCAGCGCATGTTACATCCATACGTGCCGATGGAGAAGGCGCGGCTGCCGGGGAGAAAGTGGAACAGGGGCTTTTTCTCGATCGGGTCGACGTGGGCGGCAACGGCGCTGCCATAAACGGCGAGGTAGATTTTGCCATCGCGGTTGACACGGACGCCGCACTTCCCCCAATCTCCGGGATGCAGCGTACAGTAATGTTCGCAGACGCGGCACTGCACGGCTTGATCTTTCAATGCACGAACCAGTTCAGCTTCTTTCAACATACCGATGCTCCTTTGAGGATAGTCAGGTAGTCGTCAGTCGGGTAGTCAGGTAGTCGTCGGCGAGTCGGTCTGGTGATGGGGGCTATGGTTACTAGAGCCCCGTGATTAACGCCACAATCAGAATGATGAACAGGACAACGCCGGTAACAGACAGCACAATCGTCAGCATTTTCTTCTCCTGTGCTCTTTGTTCAATCAGGCGTTGCCGCAATGCCTCACGCATTTCGCGCTCTTCGGCCAGCATACGCTCCATCCGCGCCTGTGAAGCGGCTGTTTCGATGGCTTTGATCTGTTCGGCCTCATCCATCTGCTCGTTGAGCCGGCCGGCCACGCCGAGGTTGTCGCGCCGGATGATCCACTCCAGAATGTCCAGGGTTGCGCCACACTGAACGCAATGTTCATCATCGATCCAGTTGACGGCATCGCAGTGCGGGCAACGCCGGGTGAGGGCGACGCCGCACTTGCGGCAGAAGCCGGCGTCCTGGTCATTGAGCGTTTCACAATAGGGACATACGTGACCTGGGTTATCGTTTGTCATTCTGCAATCCAAACCTTCCGTTTTTGGGTCACAAAAGCCCCGGCAAGAGACCGGGGCTAAACTGTACGTCTCTGCCCTGGCGCTTGCCAAATCGCCAGGGACAAAGGGTCAACCGTGGCATCTGGAATTACACGTTGTCGGGTTGTACCTCGGCCTCGACATGGATCACGCTCTCATCTGCCGCCACTATGACTTCTTCAGTCGCCGCCTCCATCACGATAGCTTCAGGTTCAGCTTCTTGCAGCGCGGGCGCCGGTTTGGCCTGCCTCACGCTGAAGGCGATGCGCCGTTCGTTCGGCTGTAAGGAGATGATTTTAACCGTGTGGCGCTCGCCAACCTTGACTACGTCTTGCGGGCGCGCCACCGGGTGATCGGCCAATTCCGAAATGTGAATCAGCCCCTCAATTTCCGGTTTATCGACCAGGGCGGCAAACGCACCGAACGTTGTCAGATTGACGATGGTGGCTTCCACCAGATCGCCTTCCTTATAAAGGGTGCTGAGACTTTCCCACGGATCGGGCACCAGTCGTTTGAGGCTGAGGCCCAGGCGTTCTTGTTCCAGATCGACATCCAGGATGTAGACATCCAACTCCTGGCCGACCTGCACGATCTCCTGTGGACGGGTTACGCGCCGCCAGGAGAGTTCGGAGATGTGCAGCAAGCCGTCCACGCCATTGACATTGACGAACGCCCCGAAGGGCACCACGTTGTTGATGACGCCGCGCGCTACCGATCCAACCTTGAGCTTTTCCAGGATGCGACGCTTGACGGCTTTGCTGTCGGTCGCGCGCCGTTCGGAGAGGATCAGCCGGTTGCGCTCCGGCGTGACCTCGATGACGCACAAGGTGAGGGTCTGGCCGAGCAATGCCTCCCACCGCTGCTCCGATTCGTCGCCGCCTTGATGGGTACGCCAGTTCGATAGCAACTGCGAACCGGGCACAAATCCGCGCAGCCGCCCCAGGCGCACGATCACACCGCCCTTGTTGACGTCGACCACCGGCAGGGGAACCGGTTCCCCGCTTCGCAGCAGTTTGCGGGCGCGTTCCCAATCGCTCTGCTGCGCTGCCCGCGCCAGGGATACCAGCATTGTGTCATCGTCATCACTTTTGTCGATGACGTAGACGCTCACGCCCTGACCCGGCTTGAGGGCATACAGGTCTTTGGGCATCATCCTTTCTACTTCGCGGGGATGAACAATGGCATCGCACTTGCCCCCAATGTCGATGAGAATGGTTTTTTCATTAACCGATGCGATCACACCTTCGACCACGTCGCCACGGTGATACTCGTTGGTCTCCATATACTGATCCAACAGCGCACTCATGACGTCCTGGTCGGCGCCTGCCTCCGAGGCGGTTCCCTTCATCATTGATTGATTTCTCCTGGCCGTGATAAATTCTCACTTCTTATTATAGGCAAGTTTCTGTAGACGGCAATTTTATGCGCAAAATGCTGCCTTTCTCAACCATGCCTGACAGATTCACCGCATTATTGCGCCGGTGTGATCACCAACGGGACCGCCGGGTGGCCGGGCAGGATGTCCAGGGCGGGTACGGGATCATCGAACCACACACTGTACAGCTCTTGATAGGTGCCATCGGCCTGCAGGGCGGCCAGGGTAAGATTGACCAGGTCGCGGTAAACGGAATCACCTTGGGGCAGGACAATGGCGACCGGGCGGTAGGTGTAGCGCCGGTCGGTCATCGCGAATCCCGGTTGTGTGAATTGGATCTGCAACAGCGCGCGCCGTTCGGCCACAATCGCCGCCACTTCGCCTTGTTGCAAACCGGTGATGGCAGCGGGGACATCCGCGTAGCGCACGGTCGAAAGCCCCACGCCGGCTGCCTGGGCCAGGGCCGGCAACACGCGCTCTCCTTCCGAACCTGCCAGCACGCCGGCCGGTCGCCCGCCGAGTTCTGTCAAATCCGCCACCGGCGCACCGGCCAGCGAGAAGATGCTGACGCCGTCGTCGATGATTTGCAGGGAGAAATCCACCTGTAACTCGGCCTCGCGCGTGTGAATCCAGTTGCCGACGAGCATATCGACTTCGCCCTGAGCCAGCCGGGTAAAGGCGTCAATTTCGGTCACGGGAATGAATGTGACAGACTGGCGGCTGCCGAGCCAGCGTTCGGCGATGCGTTCGATCAGCCGTACCTCAAAGCCGGTGGGGACGCCATCGGCGCGGTTGGCGCTGTAAGGCCAGCGGTCGGTGAAGTAGCCCACCGCCAACGAGCCGCGCCCACGAATACGCGCCAGCACGTCCAGCGTTGAAAGCTGCTGTGGTGTCTCGGTGGACATGGGGGCCGCTGCACTACCCGGCAGAATTCTGATGCCAGGCGGCGAGACGCCCGGCAACCAGCGTGCGTAGAGGGCGTCGCGTGTGCCATCGGTGGTCATATCCTGGAAGGTCAACGTTACCAGGTTGGCAAAGAAGGGATCGTCTTGCCGGTAGGCCATCGCCAGCGGTTCCCATGTGGTTTGTGCTACGACCACCGTTCCCGCCACCAGGCGGCGGGCGCGTTCCAGACGGTGGCGCTGGTCACCGTAGACATCGATCTCGCGCGTGCGTAGCGCCTCGATGGCGTCGAAGAAATTGTCGTAAGCGACGAAGGTTTTGGAGACCGGCACCGTCGCTTCAATCGCGGCGCGGCTGCCGGTCCACGTCACCACGCCGATGCGACGATCCTGCAAACCGGCGAGGTCCTGGATGTTCAACTCGGGAAACGTCAGGAAGGCCAGGCCGTCCATAAAGTATGCCGGGCTGAAATCGGCCTGGTTTTCCATTTCCTGCGTGTGGATGACGCCGGCCAGCACGATATCGACCGTGCCATCGGCAAGATGTCGGAAGGCCGAATCGGAGCGCACCTGGCGGAAGCGCACCGCGTCGGGGTTGCCAAGCCAGCGGCGCGCCAGTTCGCGGGCCAGGTCAATCTCCAGGCCGGCCAACTCGCTGTTGGCGGTGATGTAGGAGAACGGCTCCAGATCATAGCGCACCCCCACTACCATCTCGCCACGCGTGAGGATGCGCGCCATCGTCGCCATCTGTGGCGGAAACGTCGCTTCCGGCGTCGGCGCGATGAAAGCCGACGGCAGGCTCTCTTCCTCTTTGGGTTGGATGACCAGCCCGAGCAAATCCTCGACCTCTGAGCACCCGCTCAGCATGACGAGCACCAGTGCAAATCCTAACACCAAAAACCAAAAACGGCGCATTGTCTGCGTCCCTCCCCTAAGAAATCACCTGACGGCTAGGCTGCCCCAAATGTACCACAAAGAGCGGGAATGAGAAATGGGGAGGAGGCAAGAGGCAAGGGGCAGGAGGCAAGAGGCAGGGAGCAAGGAGGAAAGTGCTTGTATGCTATGCTATTCGTTGATTCGCTCATTCGCTCATTCGCCCATTCGCTGATTCGCCATTCGCCATTTACTGATACAGCTTGTGCGCCTGGATGTAGGCTTCGACGGGTGGGGGGACAAGGTAGCGCAGGGGCAGGCCTTCTCGGACGCGGCGGCGCAGGTCGGTGGCGGAGTAATCGACCGGCGGGATGTCCAGCCATACCAGGCGTTCGGCCAGAAGCGGCAGCGCGGTGACGAGTTCGGCCAGATCGGCGCGCTGGCCCATACGCGGCATCACTGCCAGCGAGGCTTGTTCCAGAATGCCTTGCGGGTCGCGCCAGGCGGGCAAGTCGCGGAGTGCATCCTCGCCGAGCAGGAAGTACCACTCGTCAACCTCAGGATATTGCCGGCGCAGCAAGGCCAGCATCTCCACGGTGTAATGTGGGCCGGGACGTTCGAGGTCTACGCGGGAAAGTTCAAAGGCAGGGTTGTCGGCGATGGCGGCGGCGGTCATTGCGGCGCGGTCTGCGGCCGGCGACATCGGCCGGTTGCGCTTGTGCGGGGGGGCGCCTGCCGGAACGAACAGGACGCGCGACA
>JAIOAS010000196.1 GCA_019873725.1 Chloroflexota bacterium
CAGATACTTTTCATCAAAAACACCTTCGACAAAGCGGCGCACCAGACTTGTTTTGCCGACGGCAAAATCACCGAGCAGGCAAATTTTCTTCTGAATGGACGACATGGTGAACGCTCCGACGTGAAAACCGCACAGAAGGTCACTTTCTGAGCCCAAAGGCAGCCTATACTTGCAACATGAGGATACACTGATATGCTATGAATGTCAACAAGACTGAAACCGGGGGTGCATTTCAGAATGAGGGCGACTCAGGGCTGGCGCGGTCAGAGACCGGCCAGAGCGCGCCAAGGCCGGTCTCTGACTGTGCCCCTCTACTGAAATGAAACACAGCCTTATAATTCTTGCTCCAAGGGGAACGTCAGTTCCCCACCCAGAACGCTATCGGCGTCTCGACCGGCTCGAAGGGGATGCCCACCAGCGATTCTGCGCCGACCCCGCCCGCGTAGGGCGCATGGGTGTCGGCGTCGCCGTGGATGTGCAGTACCGGCACCGGGCGTGACGGCGTGCAGGCGTCGAGGTTCTGCGTCGCCGCTAGCGGGCCGATCGCGGCGACCACATCGGCCAGCTCGCAGGCCAGGCGGTAGGACATGATTGCCCTGTTGGACATGCCGGTGGCATAGATGCGCCGCGCGTCCACATTGGCGACGGTGCCCAAATCGGCCGGCAGCGCGCACCAAGCCCACGTCATCTACGTTCTGCTCCGTCGCATAACCACAAAAACATGCGGCGTTTCACTCAGGCATCCTTGAAATCGCCGAACAGGACATCCCGATACCCCGCCACGTAATACCGCTTCCCCTTTTGCGCGACGGCAAACCCTTCCGCCTCCAGCAGCGCCTTGTGCCCTTCAAAGCCGCCGGGGAATTTCTCGTTCAGATAACCGTCGGCTTTGAGCGTCCGCCAATAGGGGATGTCCAGGTCACGGCCCGTTTGTCTGGCTTCTTCGACGGCGTTGGCGGCGGTCATCACAAAGATGCCGGCGGTCAGTGTGCAGCAGCCCTTCGCCTGATACTTGCGCGCCAACCACCGGCAAATCTCGATGATCGTGGTCAGGCAGCCATGGGGAACCTGCCGCATCAAAGCAACCACGTCACTTGGATTGACCAGCACCACCGGGTCGCCAACCTCCGCACCCATTTTGTGGACGGCGTTGTAGCAGGGAAAGCCGGCTTGCAGGGCAATCACCTTGGGATAACCGGGCTTGTCGGCGAGTTTTTCCTGCCAGGTTTTTCGTTTGGATGCCATCTGTTATGCCTCCCTTACCCGAAAACGCCACACGGCCAGGGCGAAAAAGAGCAGGGCGTAGGCCACCAAAACACCGACGGGCTGCCAGACCGACGCCAGCCCCAAGCCGCGCACCAGGATGTTCTGGAAACCGTCCATCGCCCACGCGCCGGGGGTGAGATGTCCGATCAGAGAGAATACCTGGCCTGTCACTTCCAGCGGAAACCACGCTCCGCCCAACGAGGTGAACAGGAACATGGCAATCAGACAAAAGAGAATGACCTGTTCCTGTCCTTGGGCTAACACGCCGATGAACAGGCCCATGCTGGCAATCCACAAACTGAACGCCACAGCGACCAGCAGCACACCCAACGGCTCGCGGAAATAATTGACGTCTAACACAAGCTGGCCGAACAGGACAAGCAACAGCGTCTGGCCCAAAACCAGCGTCACCATCGCCAGCCAATGCCCGGCAATGATCTGCCAGGGCTTCATAGCCGTGGTGATGAGCCGCTGCAAGGTGCGCGTCTTGCGTTCCTGCACCACAATGCCCGCCGCGCCGATCATCCCAGAAATCGCAAACTGCACCAACATGCCGGGCGAGCTTTGGTTGAACGGATTGCCGCCCAGCGGAACGCCATTGTCTGTTTGAGCGACGGCGCTTTCGACGCGCACCCACGCCCTCTGCCGATCGGTCTGCGTCCATTCGGCCAGGGCAGCCTCCAACGCAGCCTGGCGTTCTTCTGCCCGCGCCGCCTCGTCAGGGAGAACATTTTGCGCGTCCAGCATCGTCACATCCAGGCGAGCGATCTCGACCGCGCTAAACATACGTGCCACCGCCGCCTGCACAATCTGGTAGAGCGACTGCCCGGCTGTGCTGGCCTGGTCGGCGATCAGGGTCAACTGGAGCGGCGCAGGGGAAAACACCGCCTGGCCGAATCCGGCCGGGATGACCAACGCACCGGCCACCTGGCCCTGGCGCACCGCTGCCTCCGCCTCGGCGGGGTCCACCTCGACCCACCTGACAGAGCCAGATGCCTCCAGATCGGCATACAATTGTTGGCTGAAGCGGCTCTCGCCGTCGGCGTTGGCCCAGCCCAGGGCCAGCCGCGGATCGGTCGGCCTGGTCGCGCCGCTAAAGGCCAGCCCCATAAAAAAGGTGAACACCACCGGCATGACGATCAAAAACAGCAGCGACATTTTGTCGCGCAGCACTTGGGAAAGGTCTTTGAAAGCTAAATCCAGGATGCGCACGGCAAGCCTCCTTCAGGCAAATCGGCGGCGAAACAGCACTGCGCCGAGAACGAACATGACCGCGCCCATCGCCACGGCAATGAAAAAGGGCAACAGCAGAGCATCCGGCGGTTGAGCGGCCAGGGCCAGTCGCCAGCCTTTCAACACCCAACCGTGGGGCGTGAACAGCGCAGCCACATCGAAAAACGCCGGCATCCCCTGAATTCCCACCGTGAACAGCCCACCGAGCATCCCCAGCGCGGTCAGCCCGCCACCCAGCACCGGCCCGGCCTGGCGCGAATTTTTGACCAGGGCGATCAGCAGCACGCCCAATCCCGCCGCGGCGATGACCTGGGCGACCAACGCCAGCAGTACGCTGTCGGCGCGCCCCCAACGGATACCAAAGGCCAATCGGGCAAACAGCATCAACGCCGCACCCTGCAAGATGACGGTCAGGAACACCGCCAGGAACTTGCCCCCCAAAATGATGGTGCGGTCGGTCGGTGTGGTGAACAGACGCGCCAGGGTGCCTTCTTCTTGCTCGCGCAGGATAGAGGTCATCGAATAAGCCGCCGTATAAAAGGCGAAAAAGATCATCTGCCCGGCCATGGTCGCCCCTAAAATCTGGCTCATCGGCACGGCCGTCTCGTCCACGCCCGGCGCGACCAGACGCAAGGCCGCTTCGGTGGGGTTGTAAAACAGGGTGTGCAGAAAATCGGTGTACCAGGTCTGGTACTGGCCGATCAGGGTCGAAATCTGCGCCGGAGCCAAGGCCAGCCCACGCGCCGCGTGCCGCTCCTGGATGACCTGGATAGCAATGCGTCCGCCGGCGACGCCATCCAACAGCGACGTCACCATACTGCCGACCACCTGTGGCGCCAGACTCAAGGCAGGATCGTGCAAGATGACCACGGCCGTGTTCGGCGACGGTTCGCCGGAGAGCACCGCCGCGCTCAGGCCGGTCGGGATGAGCACGGCCACGTCGATCTCCTGGCGCTCGAGAGCCGCGCGCGCGGTGGCCACATCGGGATACACGCGCGCCGTCATCAAGTCGGCGACGCCTGCATCGGTAAACACATCGACCAACATTTGCCCCAGGTTGAACGGCACATTAGCGGACGGTACGTCGGCGGACGGTACGTCCGCATTGACCAGCCCCACGTGAATGGTCGCTATGTCGGGCTGTTCGCTCCTTATGCCGCCAAAAGCAAAATAGATTAAGCCGGTGATCAGCAGCGGCGCGACGATCATCATCCCCACTGCAAACAGGCTGCGAAAAGAACGCAGCATATCTTTGAGTGCAATGTCAATCAGTTTCATCGTATCATCCTTCAATACGTAAGGCGTAACACGTAAAACGTAAAACGTAACTCGTAAAACGTGAGAGTTTTTGCGTATTACGCATCACGGTTTATGTCTAGTCCCGCAACGCCCGCCCGGTGAGGTGTAAAAACACCGCTTCCAGGTTCGGCTCGCGGATGTCCACGCCGGTGATGCGCGCACCGGCAGCGGTGGCGGCTTCAAACAGGCGCGGCAAGACGCGGTTGCTGTCATCCACCAGCACCGTGACCAGGCCATCCTGGGCAGAGGCGCGCGAGACGCCCTCCACCTGCTGCCAGGCAGTCAGGACGCGCCCGGCGTCCACATTCAGGGTCAAGTCGATGCGTGTCTGTTCGCCCACCAACCGGATCAGCTCATCGTGGGTGCCATAGGCAATCACCCGGCCGTGATCCATAATGGCGATATGGTCGGAAAGCTCGGCGGCTTCTTCCATATAGTGGGTGGTGTACAGCACCGTCATGCCCTGACGGTTAAGTTCCTTGACATTGTCGAGGATGTGACGGCGGCTTTGCGGGTCAATGCCCACCGTCGGCTCGTCCATGATCACCACCTGCGGCTTGTGCAGCAGCGCCGCGGCAATGTTCACCCGCCGCTTCATCCCGCCGGAAAACTTGTCCACGCGCCCCTTTTGGCGGTCGACCAGGCCGATGATCTCCAGCACCTCATCCACGCGCTTCTTGAGGGCCGCGCCGCGCAGCCCGTACATTTTGCCCCAAAAGAGCAGATTTTCGCGCGCCGACAGGTCGGGGTAGAGGGCAATATCCTGCGGCACCACACCCAGGCACGCCTTGGCCGCCTCCGGTTCGCGGCGAATGGAATGACCCATCACCAGGGCGTCCCCCTCGGTGGGCTGAAGCAGGCCAGAGAGCATAGAAATGATAGTGCTCTTGCCCGCGCCGTTGGGGCCGAGCAGGCTCAGAATCTCCCCAGCCTGCACGGTCAGACTGACGCCTTGCACGGCATGCAGGTCGCCAAATCGTTTGTGTAAATTTTGCATTTCGATAGCCAACGTCATGGTTCTCTCCGGTCAAATTTGATCTAACATTACCCTTATATACGAAAAAAGCCGCCAAGATGCGCCATTCTTCTTTTGATACGCCCAACTTGCACTCAAGAATTGCGCCAGACGGCATTCCGTTGGTACCCATGCGTCTTCAAGTATGTCATCCCCAGCGCCACAATCGGCATCACCAGCAGCGGCAGGTGCAGCACGCCCAGCCACAGCGTATCGGGGCTGGCCCAATGGCTCAGGTTGAACAGCCCATAGAGCAGCCCGTTAAAGGCCGTCACCCGCAGCGCAAAGCCATTTACGTGGGGATAGGCCAGGATGAGTAGGAACAGGAACACCGGCGTCATAAAACAGTAGGCCAGGCCGTAATCGGGCGAGGTAAGCAGGAGCAGCGGATTCCAGTTGGCGACCACGCGTGTCCCCTCGAAGGCCAGCGGCGACCAGAAGACCAGCAATGCAAAGGGCAGGAGCAGCCAGCGCCAGCGCGGGGCGTCCTGGAACGATATGTGTACCCCATCCTTCCAGGCCACCCACAGCCAGAGCAGACCCAGCAACACCTCGGCGACCAGCGCGCCGGTATGCACGGCCAGGCCATAGGTCGGCGTTACCGCGTGGGTCTGTGTGGCGGCGATGACCAGGTAATTCAGCCCGAAATAAGCGGCGATTGCCCGCCCACCGACGGACGGCTTCCACACCGCCAGCGCCATCACCGCCAGGGTGAACACGTGAAAGACCCAGCCCCACGCCGCATAGGGCAGCGTGGCCCGCTGGAGGATCTCCAGGATGACCTGCGACGTGTCGCGTGGGTCATAAGGGACCGCCGTATACAGCGGCAGGAAAGCCATGACGACCAGCACGAAATAAACCAGCGGATAGAACCATTTGCGAGAAGTGATGTTTTTCATAAAGCCTCCCAGATACAATTTTTATGGGTGCGGATGCGTGGCGAACAGTTCCGCACCGGCGCGCAGCTCGTATTCCATTTTGAACATATTGAGTTGACGCCATTGGAGCGCCTGACCTGATCGCATGGCTATTTTCTATCCCCCTGCCGTTATCCTGTCCCGTACAATTTACGAATATAGAGGGGGCGTGGTTTCGCTGCTCATCAACAGTTGGCCGTTTTTTGAACCACAAGAACGTGCCGCCGCCAAGCGCAAGCGCCACCACACCGATGCCTACCCAGAGCAGGCCCCCTACGCCACCCTCTGGAGCGAGCCGCACGGCTTCCGCATAGCTGAAAATAGCATCGATTGTAAAGGGGTAAGGTTAACGAGTGATATACAAATTGTTAAGGATATGTTAACAAACTCAAGGGCGCTTACCTTGCAGCTTTTGCGCTAACTGCAAATTTAAGACCCTTAACCTATCGTTAACATCCTGGTAAACATCCGTTAAACATCGTGCGTTATGCTAAAGGTGGAACAAATCTACGTTGAGGGAGGTATCTTGTGAACAGCAACAAAGTACGGGTCTTGTTCCTCTGTTCGCAGAATTCAGCACGCAGCCAGATGGCAGAGGCTTTTCTGCGGCTGTACGGCGGCGAGCGTTTCGAGGCGCACAGCGCCGGGCTGGAACCGGCTCCGATTCATCCTTATACCCTGCAGGTGATGGCGGAAGTCGGGATAGATTTGGTCGCCGCTGGCCATCGCGCCAAGAGCCTGATCGAGGAATACTTCGACAAACAGGTCTACCTGGGGTATCTCATCACCGTCTGTAGCAACGCAGAGGCCAAATGTCCGATCTATCCATGGGGCGGCGTCCGTGAGTATTGGGGCTTCGAGGACCCAGCAGCGTTCGTCGGGACGCCGGAGGAACAATTGGCGAAATTCCGCGAAGTGCGCGATCAGATAGCCGCCCGCGTCAAAGCCTTTGTCGAGCAAGAGGGAGCGCGAAGATGAAAAGTAACTTCCTCAGGACGCCACGCGGTTGTAAGTCGGAGCATAGGGAGAGCGTGCATGAGCGAAAAAATCCTGATCGTGGAAGACGATCTGGTGCTGCGCGAAACGTTAGCCTATACCCTTAGTAAAGAAGGCTACACGGTTTTAGCGGCGGGTGATGGTCCGCAGGCCGTCGAGATCACCCAACGCGAAAACCCCGATTTGATCATCCTCGATATCATGCTGCCGGGCATAGACGGCTTCGAAGTCTGTCGTCTGGTCCGCCGCGAGAGCAGCGTCCCTATTGTGATGTTGACAGCGCGTACCGACGAAGTGGATTGCGTGGTGGGCCTGGAGGTTGGGGCGGACGATTACATCACCAAGCCATTCAGTATGCGTGAATTGTTAGCGCGGATCAAGGCGCATCTGCGCCGCGACCGGCTGGTGCGTGAAACGTCGCTAGCGGCCATCCCGCTTTCTGTGGATTTGAAACCCCCGCTCTTTTTCGACAATCTGCAGATCGATTTGAATCGCTGTGAAGTGCTATTGAACGGTACGCAACTCTCGCTTAAGCCTAAAGAATACGAACTCCTGGTTTCGTTGGCGCAGCACAAAGGCCAGGTCCTTTCCCGTGCGCAGTTGATGCAGAACGTCTGGGGTTGGGATTACAGCGTCGATAGCCGCACGGTAGACGTTCACATTCGCTGGCTGCGCTGCAAAATCGAGCCGGACCCGGATAATCCTACCCGGATTGTCACCGTGCGCGGTCTTGGATACCGATTTGAAGGGTAAACCGGATTTAACACAACGTTAACCGTATGTTGAAATCCCTTTAACTTTGCTGTGTTATGATCCGTTTGCGATTCAAGAATAAACCAAAATTACAATCAGGAGGAGATTACTATGCGTCGCACATTGTTTGTTTTGTTCATTTTGGTGGCACTCGTAGCCTCGGCTTGTGGGCAGAAAACTACGCCCACGCCGGCGCCGGTTGTCACCGAGGCCCCCAAGGCGGCCGAACCAACCAAGTCGCCTGAGGCAACCAAGGTTTCCGAACCGACGAAAGCGCCAGCGGCTGCGCCGCTTACCCCCGCCCAACCCCAACTGCTGCCCGAAGTGAACCCGCTGGAAGTGAGCGGAAACGTGGTGACCGCCGGTAGCTCAACGGTCTATCCCTTGGCCGAGCGCATGGCCGAGCGGTTCTATGACGAAGGCTTCAAGGGTCAGATCACCATTGACAGCATCGGCAGTGGCGCGGGGTTCGAGCGCTTCTGCAAGACCGGCGAGACCGACGTTGCCAACGCCAGCCGCGCCATCAAGGATTCTGAGAAGGAAGCCTGCGCCGCCATCGGCCGCACGCCGGTGGAGTTCCGCGTCGGCACCGATGCCCTGGCCGTCGTCGTCAGCCAGCAGAATGACTTCGTCACCGACGTGACCGTCGAAGAACTGGCGATGATCTTCGGCAACACCGCCGTCAAGTGGTCGGATGTGCGCCCGGAGTGGCCGAACGAGAACATCCTGCGCTTCATCCCCGGCACCGATAGCGGCACCTTCGATTACTTCGTCGAGCATGTCTTCGCCAAGGACAAAGAACCGCACCTCACCGCCGCCAACACCCAGTTGAGCGAGGATGACAACGTGCTGGTGCAGGGCGTCCTGGGCAGCCCCTACGCCGTCGGGTACTTCGGCTACGCCTACTACGCCGAGAACGCCGGGGCGCTCAAGGCGCTCTCCATCAACGGCGTCGCCCCCACCGCTGAAAGCGTCGAGGACAACTCCTACGCCCTGGCCCGCCCGCTGTTCCTCTACTCCGACGCCAAGATTATGCAGGAGAAGCCCCAGGTCGCGGCCTACATCAACTTCTTCCTCTCCTACGTCAACGAAGAAATTGTGGATGTGGGCTACTTCCCCGCCAGCGATGCAGTCCTGGCGGCGGCCCAAGAAGCCTGGCTTGCCGCAATGCAATAGACTTTGACACAAAGTTTGGATCAGCGGTAACAAAGAGCAAAAAGACGTTGATGGGTACAGAAGTACCCATCAACGTCTCCCTGAAAAGATACAGTGAACACAAAACGGAGGCTTATGGTTAGTCAAGTGAAAACCGGCACATATCCGAACGAGATGGTGGCGCATCGAGCTGCACTGCGCAAGCGCCCACGCATTTCGGAATCCCTGATCCAGGAGTTTTTGTTCTTGTGTGGCGCGCTTTCGATCCTGGTAACACTCGGCATCGTTTATGAACTGGGCAAGGAATCGCTGCTCTTCTTCACCCGCCAGCAGTGGGAAGAGACCAACCGCACGCTGGTCGAGGCGATGGATGCCGAGCAGACGACCTTCAAGATGACCGAAACGGGGATGGCGCTCAGCATCGGTAACGACATCCGCGTTCGCTCCGAAGTGATGACCGTGATCGACGTTCGAGGGGATGTGGTGACGGTCCTGCGCGGGCAACAGAACACCGTCGCCGAACCGCACGCCGCGGGCGTCGAGATTGAAACGGCGCGGCGGGTGACGCTGGCCGAGTTCTTCACCAAGACGGAGTGGAATCCGCAGGTCGGCAAGTTCGGTATCTGGGCTTTGGTGAACGCGACGCTGATGACGTCGCTCACGGCGGTCGTGGTCGCGCTGCCGCTGGGGTTGTGCGTGGCGATCTACTTGAGCGAGTATGCCTCCACTCGCGTGCGCAGCGTCCTCAAACCGCTGCTCGAAGTTTTGGCCGCCATCCCCACCGTGGTGTACGGCTATTTTGCCTTGATGTTTATGACGCCCTTATTGCGCGCCATCTTTGGCGTGAACCGGGTGGAAATCTACAACACGGCCTCGGCCGGCATCGTCATCGGCATTTTGATTCTGCCGCTGGTCAGTTCGATGGCCGAGGACGCGCTGAGCGCGGTGCCGCAATCGCTGCGCCAGGCGGCCTACGGGCTGGGCGCGACACGGCTGGAAACGGCGGTGAAAGTGGTGGTGCCGGCGGCCCTGTCGGGGATTGCGGCAGCGTTCATTGTCGCGGCGTCGCGCGCGATTGGCGAGACGATGGTCGTCGCCATTGCGGCAGGCGCGGGGCCGGCCTTCACCTTCAATCCCTTCAAGGCCGCCGAGACGATGACCGGGCACATCGTCCG
>JAIOAS010000197.1 GCA_019873725.1 Chloroflexota bacterium
CTTTTCTTGTTTTTGTCGCACTTTCAGGTATAATAACGCAGTTATGTTTAATCAAGTCGTGGAGGAAAAAGAAGTATGAGCAAGCAGTGGGTGTATTTAGCACGGAATGGTAAGGAAGAGTATGCAAGGATTCTTGGACATACGCCAAGTCTCGATGAGATGAAGGTTTTGTTCGGCGGCAAGGGCGCCGGTTTGGTAGAGATGACGGCTTCAGGGGCGCCGGTTCCGCCAAGTTTTACAATCACGACCGAAGCCTGTGTGCATTTTATGAACACGGGTGAATTCCCGGAAGGGATGTGGGAGCAGACGCTTGCGGCGCTCAAGGATATTGAAGCGCAGACCGGCAAAAAATTCGGTGACACGACCAATCCCCTGTTGGTTTCTGTGCGCTCCGGTGCGCGCACCTCGATGCCCGGCATGATGGACACCGTTCTCAACCTGGGGCTGAACGACGATACCCGTGCCGCCCTGGCGAAGTTGACCGGCAACGAGTGGTTCTCCTACGATGCGTATCGGCGTTTCATTATGATGTTCTCGGACATCGTGATGGGCTACTCCCGGGATCACTTCGAGGAAAAGTTGAACGAGTTGAAGGCTAAGGAAGGCGTCACCGCCGATCCGGAGGTCAGCCTGGAAGGGTTAAAGGCGCTGGTGGAAGAGTACAAGCAGATGTACAAGACCCACTTCGGGGAGGATTTCCCCACCGATCCCTACAAACAACTTGAGGCCGCCATCAAGGCCGTGTTCAATTCCTGGAACGGCAAGCGGGCGGTGGACTACCGCATCCACGAAGGCATTCCCCACGATTGGGGCACCGCCGTCAACGTCTGCACGATGGTCTTCGGCAACATGGGCAACGATAGCGGCACCGGTGTGGCCTTTACCCGCGACCCCTCGACGGGTGAAAAGGTTTTCTACGGGGACTATCTCCTCAATGCTCAGGGTGAAGACGTGGTCGCCGGTATCCGCAACACCAAGCCTGTCCGCCGGATGGGTGAGGATATGCCGGAAATTTACCAACAATTGCTGGATATCACCCACAAGCTGGAACGTCACTACCGCGATATGCAGGACACCGAGTTCACCATCGAGCGTGGCAAGCTGTGGATGTTGCAAACCCGCAACGGCAAGCGTACCTCCCGCGCTGCTATCAAAATCGCCGTGGACATGGCGAATGAAGGCTTGATCTCGCGGGAAGAGGCCGTGATGCGCATTACCCCTAAAGAGGTGGATGCACTCCTGCACCCGCAGTTCGATGAAAAGGATGTAAAGAAAGCCAAAGAAACGGGGCGCCTGTTGAGCACGATCGGCGTTAACGCTTCGCCGGGCGCTGCGGTGGGGCAGTTGGCGTTCGATGCCGACACTGCCGAGGCCTGGAAGAAGGCTGGCAAGAATGTCATCATGATCCGCCCGGAAACCAAGCCCGAGGACGTGCACGGCATGATCGCTTCCAAGGGGATTCTCACCAGTCGGGGTGGGGCGACGGCGCACGCTGCCGTGGTCGCCCGGCAATTTGGCATCCCCGCCGTGGTGGGCGCGCGTGACCTGGACATCGATGTGGAAGCCCGCGAAGTGCGCGTCAACGGCAAAGTCCTCAAGGAAGGCGATTGGGTGTCCCTGGATGGCGGGACGGCGCAGGTGTATGAAGGCAAAATCATGCTGACGGATCCCGACTTCGACAAGGAAGTTGAGCTGCGCACGCTGCTGGAGTGGGCCGATGAAATCGCTGCCCGCGATGGCGTCCGCAATTGGCCCGCCGATTACAAAGGCTTCCCCACCCGTGGGTTGCAGGTCTGGACCAACGCCGATTACCCCAAAGACGCCCGCCGTGCTCGCTTGTACGGCGCGAAGGGCATCGGGCTGTGCCGCACCGAGCATATGTTCTTTGAGCAAGAGCGGCTACCTTACGTGCAGCAGATGATCCTCAATGCGGATGCGGCCCAGGCTCTGTTCGACCGCCAGAAGCGGCTGCAGACGATTGTCGATACCGGCAAGGAAGAGGGCGCGAACATCACCGCCGAACGTCGGGCCGAGGTTGCCGCCGAGTTGGAGGCAGTGAAAGAGGAAATCGCCAAATCTGACGCAGCGAAAGCCTATCTCGGCGCACTGGCGAAACTGCTGCCCTCCCAACGGTCGGACTTCTACGGTCTGTTCGAGGCGATGGACGGTTATCCTGTCATCATCCGCTTGATTGACCCGCCACTCCACGAGTTCCTGCCGGGGCAAGAAGAGCTGTTGGTGGCTGTGACCGAATTGAAGGCGGATGTTGACCGGGCGCGCACGGAAACCGCCAGGGAACTGCTGGAAAGCACACTCAAAGCCAAGCAGACGATGCTGGATGCCGTTAACAAGATGCACGAGGCCAACCCGATGATGGGCCTGCGCGGCATCCGCCTGGGCATCACCTATCCCGACATCACGAAGATGCAGGTGCGCGCTATCTTTGAGGCGGCGTGTGACGCGGCGCTCAAGGGCATCGTCGTGCATCCCGAAATCATGATCCCCTTGACCGGCCATGTCAACGAACTGGCCGTCTCTCAGTCCGAGTTGGAAGCCGTCGCCAAGCAGGTGATGGCCGAGAAGAACATCCAGATTGACTACAAGTTCGGGACAATGATCGAAATCCCGCGCGCGGCTTTGACCTCGTCCGAGATTGCCCGGTACGCGCAGTTCTACTCCTTCGGCACCAACGACTTGACCCAGATGACCTACGGGTACAGCCGTGATGACGCCGAGCGCCGTTTCCTGACCAAGTACGTCGAGAACGGCATCCTGCCGAGCAACCCATTCCAGGAGTTGGACCGCGACGGCGTGGGCAAGTTGATGCACATGTGCGTGCGGGATGGGCGGCAGACTCGTCCCGGCATGGAGTGCGGTATCTGCGGTGAGCACGGCGGAGACCCGTCGTCTATCGAGTTCTGCCACCTGGTTGGCCTGAACTACGTTTCTTGTTCTCCGTTCCGAGTCCCGGTAGCGCGGCTGGCGGCGGCGCAGGCCGTCCTCCGGCACAGCTAAAGTGCGGCTTGGAGTTGTCCGGTTGTGACAAGCAGCGCCCTGTCACAGGGCGCTGCTTGTTCTTCTAACAGAGGATGGAGTGTGTTATCGTGGCTGAGCCAGATTGGGAAGGTGTGAAGGCGTATGTGTTCTCGCGGTTGGCGTGTGATTTGCCGCAGGAATTGCGTTATCACAGTATGCGGCACACCTGCGCTGACGTTTTGCCGGCGATCGAACGGCTGGCGACGTTAGCCGGTGTGGATGGGGACGATCTCCTGTTGCTGCGCACCGCCGTTGTGTATCACGACATGGGCTATATGGAACGGTATACCGACAATGAGCCGATTGGCGCGGCCCTCGCCCGCGAAACGCTGCCCGCTTTCGGCTACACGCCTGACCAAATAGAAACTGTCGCGGGAATGATTATGGCAACCCGGATGCCACAATCCCCGCAGACTTATCTCGAAGAACTGATCTGTGACGCCGACCTGGATTCCCTGGGGCGTGAAGACTATCTCGACACTAGCCTCGATTTGTATGCCGAGTTGATTGCCTACGGCGCGTCGATCTCACTCAAGGAGTGGTACCAACGCCAGTTGAATTTCCTATCCAACCACACCTACTTTACCGAGGTCGCCCGCGAACTGCGCGATGCCGGAAAACAGGAAAACATCCGGCGACTCGAAGCGCTTCTCCAAACCTGACCGGTCTCGGAAGACCTGTCAGGTTTGTTTGACCGGCAGCGTAAACACGAACTTGCTGCCGATCCCGTCATCTCCTGTTTCCACCCAGATGTCGCCGCCGTGGGCGCGCACGGCCAGATAGCAGAACCGCAGTCCCAGCCCAAACCCGCGCCGCTGGCTTTCCTCACCCGCGACTTGCGCAAACCGCGCGAAGATGCGCTCGCGGTCTGCCGGTGGGATGCCCGGCCCCGTGTCGTTAACGCTCACCTTGATGTGCTCCCCCTCCAGCCCCACAGCGATGGTGATTGCACCTCTGGGCGTGTACTTCACCGCGTTGTCGAGCAGGTTGCACACCACACGCTCGATCCGCTCCGCGTCCAATGGCACGGTGGGCAATCCTTCCTGGCAGTGTATCTGGAAGTGCACATCTTTCTGCACCGAGGATAGTGTCATCGAGGCGACGGCAAGTCGGATAAGTTGTGCCACGTCAGTCGCCCTCAAGTTCAAAATCGCTTCATCGGATTCCAAACGCGACGTATCCAATAACGTATCGACCAGCCGTTTCATGCGGTTGTAGGAGGCACGCCCCACCTCGATGAGTTGCCGGTTATCTTCCCGCACCTCCGGCGGCAAGGTGACATCGAGCAACTCCAGGACATTGATGATGATATTGAGCGGGTTGCGCAAGTCGTGGACAATGAGGTCAACGGTCTCCTGGCGCATGTGTTGCAGTTCGAGCAATTCTTGCTCGCGCGTCTTCAGGGCTGAAATCTGTTTTTTGAGCCGGTAGCCAGCCTGTGTGGTCGCGTCGCGGATGGTGTCGGCGGCGCGCAGCCGGGCGCTCATCGTTGCCATCATCTCGATGCTGAGGGAAGGGATGTCGCTCAGCAGTCGCATAAAGTCATCCTTGTGGATTTGGAGCAGGCGCAAGTCTGTCAGTGCGACGAGTGAGGCCGAGCGCGGTTGATTTTCAATCAGCGCCATTTCCCCCAGAATGTCGCCCGGTCCGCGATACCCCAGAATGGTGGGCGAATCCAGATTGCCCTTGAAGACGAGCGCCTTGCCGGCCCAGACGAGATAGGCGATATCGCCGGGCGCGCCTTCGTGGAAGATCACGTCGCCGCGTGTGTAAGTCTGTTCGGTCATGGCCTGCATCAGGGCCTTGCGCGCCGTTTCCGGCATCAGGCGCAAGAGCTGCGGTTCATCGACCAACGCGGCTGAGGCCGCTGCATCGAGTTCCGCGGTTAACAAACGTTCCAGTTCTACTGGTGATAATTTGTCAGGCAACACTGGCTTTCCTCCTTCAACACTAACCACAGAGGACACGGAGAAAATGGAAAAACTCTGTGCTCTCCGTGTCTCCGTGGTATAGATTCCTAGCTGGCGCGCGCTTGCATACGGGTGTTGATCTCCTGGTTGACTTTGACCTGTTCCAAAAAGACGGCCCGGTCTTGCGCGTCGGTCAGGCGTTCGGCCTGCCGCTGCATTTCGGCGTGGGCCTGCTGCAGGAAGGTCTCCGCCTCCGGCGCACCGCGTGCGGCGAGTATGATGGCGTGGTTGAGCGCGATCTTTTGCGCCTCTTCGACGTCCTTCTGCGTCGCCAGCAGCGTCACGGCGCGCTGTGAGGCGGCGAGCGCCGCCTCTTGATCCCCTTGTCCCAAATAGGCGCGGCCCAGGTACGACAGGTTCTCGATGATTTCGGCCTTGAGCACCAGCTTCTCGCTGAGGTCGAGCGCCTGGCGCAGATGCTCCACGGCCTGTTCCCACTGTTCGCGGTGCAGGGCGAGCAGGCCCATGCCCTGGTGGTAGTAGCTGATGACGCGGGCATTGTTGGGGACCTGTTCCCAGAGCGTGTGGCAGGCCTGCAAAGCCGCCTCCGCCTCGGCGTCGCGTCCCTGGTCGATGTGGATGAGCGCCATGTAGAAGTGCGCGAAGCCTTGCCCGGTGAGGTCGTTGTTTTGCTGCTTCAGGGCCAGCGATTTCTCAAACATCTCCAGCGCCCGCGCGTAAGCGCCCATGCGCCACAGGACACGCGCCAGGTTGGTCATGTGGATACCCGCCTGGAACGAGTCACCGCGCGCTTCGGCCAGTTCGAGCGCGCGCGTGTGATGGTGAAGCGCGGCGTCGTAGTTGGCCTGCTTGAGATCAACCATGCCGACGTACATCACGCTCCAGCCGACGTTGGCCGGGTCGTTGCTGGCTTCGTACAATGCAGTCGCGCGCTCCAGCCACGGCCTGGCTTGCGCGTAGTCACCGATTTCGTAGGCGAGCACGCCCATCTGGTAGAGAGCATTGGCCTGGCCCTTTGGGTCGCCGCGCTGTTCGTGGCGTTCCAGCAGCTCTTTGTAGCGTTCGATGGCGGTGAGGTTGGCGTACTCGTTGCGCGCTTTTTTGGCGGCCATTTCGAGGTATTTGACGGCGCTTTCGTCGTCGTCGCTGCGGTGGAAGTGGTAGGCCAGCAGGTCGCAGTGCGCTTCCAGCTTGTCGGCGTAGAGCGATTCGAGGGTCTTGCCGATGGAGCGGTGAAACTCGCGGCGGTGCTTCACCAGCAGGCTGTTGTAGGCGACTTCGTGGACGAGCGCATCGGGGAAGGCGTAATCGACACCGGCGGCGTGTTCGGGGCGCAGCAGGCCGCCGCGTTCCAATTCGGCCAGCCACGCATCGATTTGTTCGTCGGCTTTCGCCAACTCACGGAATACGGCCAATTGGAATTGCCGCCCGATGACGGCGGCTTTTTGCAGCGCCTGGCGGCTGTCTTCGGCCAGACGGTCGATGCGGGCGACGATGGCGGCGTGCAGCGTGCTCGGCACCTGGATGGCGGCGACTTTGTCGGGGACGACCGTCCACGTGCCGTCGGGGTTTTGCACGACGGCCCCGCTGTCTTGCAGCGTGCGCACGACTTCTTCCAGGTAAAAGGGGTTTCCGGCGGTCTTTTCGATGATGTCGGCGTACAGACGCGGCTCGAATTGCGCGCCCGGCAGCAGCGCAGCCAACAAGCTATGCGTATCGTCTTCGGCGAGTGGTTTGAGCGTGATTTCGGTGAAGCGATGCGGGTAGTTGCCGGCGGCAGCATCGCGCAGACGCCAGCAGCCTTTGTCGCGGATGACGCGCGAGATGAGCAACAGCATCAGCGGCGCGCGGTCGGCAACGCTCATCAGCTCCTCGAACAGGGCCAGCGATGCCTCGTCGGCCCAGTGCAGGTCGTCCAGCGCGATGACCAGCGGGTGTTGCTTCGCCAGGGCTGTGAAGAATTGCGCGGCGGCCCAGAAGGTCTGTTTTTGGCGGATTTTCGGGGCCAGTTCTGTGACCCACGCCCATTCTTCGCCGAGTTCGAGTCCCATCAGGTGCGCCAGGAAGGGGATGGCGTCCATAGCCGCTTCTCCCAGCAGCGCCTCACCGCGTTCCCATAGCGTGAAGAGGATGTCCTCCTGGGTGGCGTCGGGGGGGAGCCGTAGCGTGCTGCGCAGGACGTGCGCCGCGAGCCAGTAGTTGATTGGTTCACTGAACGACATGGACTGGCCTTCGACCCAGAGGAGGTCTGCGGTCCCCGGTTGCTCGAACAGCCAGGTTTTGAACTCGCGCTTGAGCCGGGACTTGCCCAGGCCACTGTCCCCAAAAACAGCGACGATTTGCCCGCGCCTGTTCTGCAATAAATCGTTTCCCCGCGCGCGCAGGGTTTCGAGCGCCGCATCCCGCCCGGTGAGCGGCGCAACTCTGCCCGCCAGCCCGCGCGTCGCGCCGATTTCCTCGCGCTTGCCCAGGACTTCGTAGGTGGGGATGAGGATTTGCTTGCCCTTCACCTTGAGGTCGAAGCGGTCGCTGAGGATGAAGTGGGCGCGCACTTGCTCTTCGGTTTTGTTGCTGATGTAGATGCTGCCCCACTTGGCGTAGGACATAAGGCGGGCGGCCATGTTGATGTCGTCTCCCATAAGCGTGTACTCCTGGCGCAGGTTGGGCGCGCCGGCGTTGCCGGAGAAGAGGAAGCCCGTGTTGATGCCGATGCGCTGTTCAAAGCGGAAGACGCCCGCCGGGGTGCGCAGGGCGCTGAAATATTTGCGCACGGCCTGCTGCATATCCAGCGCGGCGTAGACGGCGAGCGCGGGGTCGTCGTCGTGGGCGATGGGCGCGCCGAAGAAGATGACGAGGCGGTCGCCGACGGCGTATTGGTCCATGCGCGCCAGCGTGCCGCCATAGCCCTGGACGATCTCGGCCATGTGGCGGAAGTAGTCGTTGAGGTGTTTGGTGATCGTGCCGGGGGACGTGTCGCCGAGCTTTTCGATCAGCGCGCTGATGCCTTTATAGTTGACGAACATCGATGTGACCGGGCGATATTCGGGCGTGATGCGGGCGCTGCCGGGGTTGTCCTTGATGCGGGCGACGAGTTCGTCGGAGAGGTAGGGGGTGAGCCGGTCGAGGCGGTCGACCAGGTAGGTGATCTGCTGGTGGACGTTGCCCGCAGGCGGCTCCTGCCAGACGGCGCGGGCGAGCGTGCCCTGGTCGGCGGGGGGCGCGGCGACGAGCCGCACGTAGTCGTCGTCCGGCTCTTTGGTGACGGCGGCTACGGTGACGCTATCGCCGAGCAGTTCGTAGGTGGCGCGGGTCATCGCGGCCTCGCCGGGATTGGCGTGGCCTTCGGCTTCTTCGGCCAGGTTGACCGTGTGTCCGGTGGTGACGTAGGCCATGAGGCCGTTTTCGTCGTTGTAGCGCGGGTTAGGCGGCACGCCGATGTGCGCCGCGAAGTACGGCCCGGCGGAGATGCCACATTTGATCAAGAGCGCCCGCGTTTCTCCGGCGGCTTCGATGGCGGCGTATTTGTCTTGTTTCATCACCTCCAGCATCGCCAGGGCGGTCTGGGACGCTTTGAGCGCGCTGGCCCGCATCTCTTCGTCCGTCGTGGCGGGGAAGACGCCGAGCAGCGCGTCGCCGCCGAACTTGAGTAGCACACCGCCGTGGTCGAACAAAGCGCGCACCAGCTCGGTGAACAGGCTGTCGATGATCTCGGCGACGCGCTCCGCTCCGCCGGGCACGCGCTTGAGGGCTTCGGACAGTGGGGTGAAGCCGGAGACGTCGCCGAAGAGGAACACGCCGCGCTCCATGCCGCCGCGCGCTTCTCCCACGGGCTGTGGATGCATCCACACGGGCTGCGGCAGATAGGTCTTGACGGTGGCGAGCAACTCGGCCAGATGGTCGCGCGCAGCGTCGAAGTCGCGGTCTTTGGGACGGCGTTCCAGCGGCTCGTAGAGCGTTTCGGGCAGATAGCGTTTCAACGAAGCGCGCAAATCATCCAGCGAGCGCGCTTCCGGCAAGGGCGGCGGCGTCATGGCCTGGCGTGGCGCTTCCGGCCTCGCGGGTGTCGGCTCTGGCGCGACGACAGGTTGTGGCGGTGGTTGTACAGGCGCGACGACAGGCTGAGGCTGCGCGACTCTGGCGAATGAACCTTCGTCAGGTTGCTGCTGAACGAACGCGCCGCAATACGTGCAGTAGCGCGCGTGCGGCGGCAACAGGGTGTGGCACGTCGCACAGACGACGCCCTGAATCAGTTTCAGGCCGCAGCCCATACAGAAACGGGCCTGCGTCGGGTTGATGGTTCCACATGCTGGACATTGCATAGCCATTTCCTCCACAACCACGAATGTACAATCCGTTGAATCCTCGGCATCCTTCAACGTTGCGGCGGGATGTCCGACAACCACGAATGTATAATCCGTTGAAATCCGTTGAATCCGTTGACAATTTACCTGCGTCTACGCAACAAACTGGCCTTACTCTGGAGCGTCTGGAAGTAATCCGTCTCCGTGATTTCCTCGAGTTGTTTCTGGCGTTTAGCCTCGTTGATTTCGATGCGCAGTTCCTGCACTTCGCGGCGCAGTTCCTCTTCGCGCTGTTGCACCTGGGCTGCCATCTGCGCGAAGTCGGCAGCCAGGCTTTGCAGCGAGTGATCCTGGTAGCCCTGGTCGGTGGCGAAACTGCGGTCGTATTGCCCGGCGGCGACACGCTGAATCCACCCGCGCACCTCGGCCAGGAAGTCGGTGGTATAGCGGATGCGGTCGCTCAGGCCGGCCATCACCGCCAGCGCCATGTCGGGGTAGGCGCGCAGCAACCGCCGAGATC
>JAIOAS010000198.1:0-2060 GCA_019873725.1 Chloroflexota bacterium
AGATTATCTACGCTGGCGATTTGGAAATCCAGGCCGGCAGTCCACTCAGCATTGTGGACACTATGGATCTGGAAGACCTGGACTGGTAAGCGGCAAGCCTCATCACGGCATAGGCGAACTCAAACAGGCCACCGGATTCACCGGCGGCCTGTTTTTTTACTCCAGGCGTAGATTGACCATCACGTCGACGGCGACCATGACCATAGTGACACGGCGTTGCCCGCGCACCGGGAGTTGGTGGCGTTCGTCGCCGAAGGGGTGGAGGAGGCTGCGCAGCGTAGACTCAACGGCGGGCCGCAGATGCGGTGGACCCGCCTTGCGGGTGGCGTCACAGTCCTGGCGTAAGCGCGCGACCTCGATCTGGCGCTGCGAGACGCGCAAGACCTGCACCGGTCGTTGCTGCAGCGGCTGCGTCGGACACTGCGCGCGGAGCGGGCAGGCCGCACATGTCTGGGCCGGGAAATCGGCCAGATAGCGTCCCGGCTGGCGGCCGGGGGACACGGGGACCGTCTGCTCCTGCGGACAGGTCACCTGAGTGGGCGTGTTGGCCTCCGCTGTCCAGGTGAATTCGGCTACTCCTTTTGTTCCGTGGAAGGGAGTATTGCGTGGTTACGAGGATTTGGGCAGTGTGACCGTGAACGCGCTGCCCTTGCCCAGATCGCTCTCGACGGTGATGGAGCCGTGCTGCGCTTCGGTGAGCGCGCGGGCGATGGATAGCCCCAGGCCGAACCCCGGCGTCGAGCGGGACGTGTCGCCGCGGTGGAAGCGGTCGAAGAGCCGCTGTTGCATCTCCGGCGACATCCCCGGCCCGTCGTCTTGAACGCGGACGTCAACCTGTTGGTCGTGTTCCTCAACGACGACGTGAATCGAGCCTTTCCCGTGTTTGATCGCGTTGTCCAGCAGAATCAACAATACCTGTTTGAGGGCGTCCTCGTTGGCTTGTACGACGAGAGTGCCATCACCAGTGTAAGCAATCTCCCGTTCAGGTGCTAACAGGCGCGCCTGGCGGCACACGTCATCCACCAACGGCTCCAGCGTGACCGGCGCAAGGTCGAGTTTGCGCCCGGCGTCGGCGCGGGCCAGGGTGAGCAAATCTGTGACCAACCGACTCAACCGCTCGCTCTCGCTAATGAGGTCGTCCAGAATATCGTCCTGTTCGGCCTGGGGAAGGGGCGGGCGACGTTGCAGCAGCGTGAGGTTGCCGCGGATGGTCGTGAGCGGCGTGCGCAGTTCGTGGGAGACATCGGCGACGAAATCGCGCTGTACCTGGAGCGCGTGTGCCACCTGCTGGTAGGCGTCTTGCAGGCGTTCGAGCATCGCGTTGAACGTTGTTGCCAGACGGCCCAGTTCGTCGTTCGGGCCGCTGTGCTGCACGCGGGAGGAGAAATCGCGCGATTCGCCGATCTCGCGGGCGGTTTCCGTGATGCGTTGGATGGGCCGCAGCGTGACGCCGGAGAGTGTCCAGCCGATGCCGAACGCGATGACTGTGGTGAGGGCACTGCCTGCCAGCAGTGTGATGCCCAGAGAGCGCAGCGAGCGGTCGCGGTCGGCCAGGGAGCGGGCAAATTGGACAATGCCGACGACTTCGTTGTTGATGATCAAGGGTTGGCTGTAGATGAACAACCGTCCCTCTTCGTCGGATGAAATTTCTTCCCAGGTTTCACCGTTCTGGAGATGGGCGAGACCTTCCGCGCTGATCGAGAGTTGGGTTGTCTCGTCATTCATTGGCAAATTCAAAATCGTCCCCTCGGCATCCAGGATACGGATCAGGTCACGGGGGCGGCGGTCTCTGAGCAAGGGTTGCAAAACCGCGCGTGCCCGATCACCCTCCGGCCCTTCACGTTGCGCGATCCACGGAATCGGCGCCGGCCATCCCAGGTTGCGCTGGGCGTGCGTCAACCCGTTGACGATGGGTTCGGCGGATTTTGCCAGATCGTTGCGGACGAGGTTAAGCGTGTACCGGGCTTGGGCTGCGTAGAGCGCGATGCTGAAGATCATCAACGTCAACGCAAGGATGGCACTGTAAAGCAAGGTCAGGCGCAAGCGGATGGACATTATTT
>JAIOAS010000198.1:2268-9780 GCA_019873725.1 Chloroflexota bacterium
GGGCTCCTCCTCCCGCAGCACATACCCCACGCCGCGCACGGTCTGAATGAGGCGCGGCTCGCCTTCGGCCTCGGTTTTCTTGCGTAGATAGCCAATGTAGACTTCGAGCACGTTATCGTCTCCCACAAAATCGTAGCCCCAGACCTGCGTGAGCAATTGTCGCCGTTCCAGGACTTGTTGCGGGTGGCGCATCAGGACGCCCAAGAGGTCGAACTCGGTGGGCGTGAGCGGGATGATGCGCTCGCCGCGCCGCACCTCACGCGCGGCGGTATCCAACGTGAGATCGGCAAACGTGAGGACGGTCTGGTTGCCCTTGCCGGTACGCCGCAACAGAGCGCGGATGCGCGCGACGAGTTCCATAGACGCAAAGGGTTTGATGAGATAATCGTCCGCGCCGCGCTCCAGGCCCTCGACGCGGTTTTGCACGGCGTCGCGCGCCGTCAGCATCAGGATCGGCGTTTCGTTCTTCTCGGCGCGTAGTGCTTCGAGTACGCCGATGCCATCTAGTTTTGGCAGCATCCAATCGAGGATGATGACGTCGGGGCGCTCGGAATACACCTTATTCAACGCATCCTCACCATCGGCAGCCGTCACTGCATCGAAGCCCTCGTAAATCAACGTCCGTTCGAGCATCTTCAGCAGCTTTAGATCATCATCCACAATCAGTATCTTGTCCATAACGTCCTCATAGGTAGACAGTAGACGGTATACAGTAGACGGAGGTTGTTTGCTCCTGTTGCGGTCTGCTGTTCTCCATCTAATTTTTTTTCTATAGGTCACAGGTAGACGGAATTCCCCCTTGTCTACCGTCTACTGTCTACTATTATACCCATTTATCTGAGAGGAAGTTGGGAACTCCCTGAGGATTTGCTGAGAGAGTACGGGGATTTCTCAGGAAACTCTAAGTGCTTTCTTCGATTGTTCACAGACAGGCTTGCTAAACTACAAACTGGAATTCGTCAAAAAGACTACAAAAGTCTTAGCTGACTCGTGGGACTTTGGTAGTCTGGCTCATGCTTGAAGACCGATGACTGACGACTCTATGATTAATTTTCGGGAGGAAAGCAGATGTTGAAAAGGAAGTTGTTGTGGATTGTGCCGCTGGTGCTGGCGCTGGCTGTCGGGGGATATTTTGCGTACCGAACCTGGTTCACGCCGAAGGCTGTGGCGGAGACCACGAGCGCGGTACAGACGGCGACCGTGACGCGCGGGGATCTCTCTATCACGGCAACGGGATCGGGGCAACTGGTAGCCTCCGCGGAGGTGAACCTGGCATTTAGCGTCAGCGGCATCTTGGAGGAATTGCATGTGGCCGTCGGTGATGAAGTGAAGGCCGGCGATGTATTGGGCAAGGTCAATGATGCCGGCGCGCGTCAGAGTGTCGCTTCGGCCGAGTTGCAGGTGCTGCAGGCGCAGCAGGCGTTGGCCGTGGCGCAGGCGCAGGCTGAGCTGGCCGTCCTTCAGGCCCAGGCCAATCTGGACACGGCGCAGGCGGCGCTCGATGAATTGCTCAACTGGGAGCCTGACGAAGAGGAAATCGCACTGGCCAAGGCGAATCTGGTCAGCGCCCAGACTTCCTACAACAACGCGCTCGCCAAGGCCGGTGTGGATCAGACGATTTCCGCGCGGGTGAGTTTGGAACAGGCGATTGCTAACCTGACCAACGCGCAAGAAAACTACGCTAATGCGATGAGCCCGGACCGGGACTGGGAAAGGGACATCGAAACGACCCGCTCGAACGCGGCGAATGCCGTGTATAACGCTCAACAGAGCCTGGAGATTGCCCAGGCCAATTACAAATTGAGCACAATCAGCAGCACCGCTGCCGATATTCAAAGCGCGAAAGCGCAACTGTTGAACGCGCAGGCCGCGCTCGAAGAAGCGCAGACGCCGCCAGACGAGGCGGAAATTACGGCAGCGCAGATCAATGTCCAACAGATGGCTCTGGCTTTAGAGCAGGCGAAGCTGGCTCTGGCCGATGCGGGGGACGGGCGAACCGCCGCCACCCGCGAGGCCGAACTGGCTCTGGAACAGGCCAAAATCAACCTCACCACCGCTCAGCAGACCCTGAGTGGAACAACGTTGGTGGCTCCTTTCGACGGCACGGTGACGGCCATCAACTGCACGGTCGGCGAAACCTGCAATGGTACGGCGATTGTCCTGGCGAATCTGGGCACGCCGGTGTTGGAATTCTGGATCGAAGAGGCAGACATGAACAGCGCGGCGGAGGGCAATGCTGTCCGCATCATTTTTGAGGCATTACCGGATTACGAATATCACGGCGAAGTCTATCGTGTTGATCCGGTTTTGACAACCGTGGGGGGCACCTCGGCGGTGCAACTTTGGGCGACGATTGACACATCGGCCTATCCGGTGAAATTGCTGGGCAATATGAACGCCGACGTCGAAATCGTGGCCGGCGAGGCGTTGAACGCGGTGCTCGTTCCGGTGCAGGCATTGCGTGATATGGGGAATGGTCAGTATGCAGTCTTTGTCATGAAATCTGATGGTGAACTTGAGATGCGCACTGTGGAGATCGGGCTGATGGACTTTGTCAACGCCGAGGTCAAGTCTGGCCTGGAAGTCGGTGAGGTAGTGACGCTGGCCGAACAGACTTCATCTAGCACTGCAATCCAGTCCAATATCAACACCCAGCAGCAATTTGGCCCACCGGCGGGTGGCTTCTTCATGCCGTAGTCGGCGAGGCGTTATATGGCGAATACACTGATCGAAATCCAGGGTTTGACCAAGACCTACGGCGGCAAGGGCATGGTTGCCGTCCAGGCTTTGCGGGGTGTGGATGCTCAGGTGCAGCAAGGTGAATTTGTCGCCGTCATGGGACCTTCGGGGTCAGGCAAATCCACGTTGATGAACATTTTAGGCTGTTTGGATCGTCCCACCGAGGGCAGCTATATACTGGACGGCGAGGACGTCAGTCGCCTGAGCAAGAACGAGCTGGCGCGCGTGCGCAATCGCAAAATCGGCTTCATTTTCCAGTCGTACAATCTGTTGCCGCGTCTCGATGCGATCAAGAATGTGATGTTGCCGTTGCTCTACAACCTCGACAACGGCAAAAGTGAAGCAGAACATCGCCAGCAGGCCATCGCAGCGCTGGAGGTGGTGGGGCTGGGCGACCGCATCCATCACAAGCCCAATGAGCTATCCGGCGGGCAGCAGCAGCGGGTGGCGATTGCGCGCGCGCTCATTAACGATCCGGCGATTATCCTGGCCGATGAGCCGACCGGCAACCTGGATACGCGCTCGGCCGAGGACATCATGCGAATTTTGTGCCAGTTGCACACTAACGGCGCGACCATCGTGATGGTGACACACGAACTCGATATCGCCGAGTACGCCGAGCGGGTGATTTATCTGCGCGACGGGCAAATCGTCTCGGATAAGGAGCACGCCAGAGCAATCGCGCACCTGCACAATGGTGACAACGGGAAAAGCGAGTAAAGAGTGAAGAGTAAAGAGTAAAGAGTGAAGAGTGAGGAGTGAGGGGGAGAAGACTTGACATGAACTCCTGACTCGCAACTCCTAACTCTTACCTTATGGAGGACGATATGAGTTTTTTTAAGACGTTGAAAGTTGCCTGGGAAGGGCTGATGATGAACAAAGTGCGCTCGTTTCTGACGACGCTGGGCGTGATCATCGGGGTGGCGGCGGTCATCATTATGCTGGCTGTCAGCGCGGGAGCCGAGGCCGATATTGCCGACCAGATTAACGCCCTCGGCGCGAACCTGATCATGGTGATGCCCTCCATGCAGCGCGCCGGTCCGGGGATGGGGGGAGGCCGACCCGTCAGCCTGAAATACAGCGATCTGACGGTGATCCGCGACAACATCGAGGGCATCAACGGCGTTTCGGCGGAGCAGAACACCTCACAGGATGTGAAAGGCGGGGGAACGACGTTATCCAGCATTGCGATTGTCGGCACGACGTCGGGGTTCGTCAACGTCCACGAGTACCGTGTGGCGCAGGGGCGCTTCATCACCGACCAGGATAACGACCGTGCCAACAAAATCGCCGTACTCGGCTATGACGTGGCGCAGGAGCTTTTCGGCGATGTCAACCCGGTGGGGCAGTCTGTAACGCTGGGCACGGTCAAATGCACGGTGGTCGGTGTGATGGAGGAGAAGGGCGTGGTCGGCACCACAGACTACGACAGCCGGGTTTATGTCCCCATCACCCTGGTCTTCAAAAAGTTTGTCAATGCGCGTTTTGGGGGGACGGCGCTGCGGGTGGTTTACGTTTCGGCGGAGAGCAAAGAGGTGATGGACAGCGTGATGGAGCAGTTGAACACGCTGCTCATGCAAATCCTGGGCACCGATGCGAGCGCCCCCGGCTTTACGATGACAACGCAAGACAGCATCATCAATATGCGCGCCTCGACGACGGAAACCTTCCGCAACCTGCTCTCCTGGGTAGCGGCGGTCTCGCTGGTCGTTGGCGGGATCGGCATCATGAACATCATGCTGGTCAGCGTTACCGAGCGCACGCGCGAGATTGGCCTGCGGCAGGCGTTGGGTGCGCGTCCCCGCGACGTGCAACTGCAATTCCTGTTAGAAGCGGTGATGCTGAGCTTGCTTGGTGGCCTGGCGGGGATTCTCGTCGGTGTGGGCGGCTCGTGGATTTTCAACGAGTTTGGTTCGATGCGCACCGAGTTGGTGCTGGCCTCTATTCCGTTGTCCTTCGGCGCAGCGGCGGCGGTGGGCATCTTCTTTGGTTATTACCCGGCGACCCAGGCAGCGAAGTTGGATCCGATTGTGGCGCTGAGAAGGGAGTAAAGAGTAAAGAGTAAGGAGTAAGAAGTAAGGAGTAGGGAGTGCTGTACTCTAAAATGCTTGACTTCGGACTTCGGACTTTCGACTTTGAACTATCACGGAGGAATAGAGGTGGCCCGTAAAAGTGTGTGGTTTGTTGTTTGGCTCATTGGTTTGTTGTTGCTGAGTGGTTGCCAGAAGGAGCAAATGGCTGATAGCAGTACGGTGATTCCGACAGCGGAGAGCAGCCGTGACGGTGTGCCCAATCCCGAATTGGATAACGTCAGCCGTCTGACGTTGGGCACGTTTAAGTTGGAAGGCAGCGACAATGCCGTGACCCCTGAGCAGGCAGCCAGGTTACTGCCGTTGTGGAAACTCATCCAGGGTGGTACCTTGAAAAGCGATGCGGAAACCAACGCCGTCGTCAAGCAGATCGAAGGGCAGATGACTGAGGCGCAGCTTGCGGCTATCAACGCGCTCGGTTTGACGATGGAGGATATGCGGGCCTGGATGCAGGAGCAGGGGATCGCAATGCCAGCCCCTGACGGTGCTCCGGAAAATGGTCAGGGCGCGCCCGGCGGTATGCCGGCTATGACCGACGAAGAACGTGCGCAGCTGCGCGAGCGTTTCGAGAATATGACCGAAGAAGAGCGCGCGACCGCTATGGCGGAGGGTGGTTTTCAACGACCGGAAGGCGCGCCTCAAGGCGGGAATGGGCAACCGCCGGCCGGCGGCAGATGGGGAATGGGTGGCGCGCGTGGGGGCAACATGCTGCTAGAGCCGCTGATCAAGCTGCTCACCGAGCGCGCAGCGCAGTAAGTAAACGGGGGAAAATCTATGGGAAAAATGATGAAAAAGCATCGCGGAATTTTACTGTTGGCGCTACTGCTGCTCGTGACAGCCGCAGCCGGCTGTCAGCAGCAGACCACAGCTTCGACGGCAACCGCCACCACCGAGGCGGCTGTGTACTCCGGTGTGCTGCGCGCGGATTACGCAGAGGCGCTCGATGTGACGAGCCAGCTCGCACTCGGCATTTTGCGTCTGGAAGACACGGCGGACGCGGTGACGGCGGAACAGGCCGCTCAGACGCTTCCTCTGTGGAAAACGTTGCAGGGCGGTACGCTCAAAACGCAGGCGGAGAAGTGGGCGGTGACGAAGCAAATCGAAAGCGCCTTGACCGAAGCGCAGGTGGCAGCGATTGCCGCGCTGCAGCTCACCGAAGCCGACGCGCAGACCTGGTTACAGGAGCAAGTCCCCGTGGGGCGGGCGCAGGGAGGACAGATGCCTGGCGGCATGAACGCTTCAGGCCAGTGGAACGCTCCGGCGATGTCTGACGCAGATCGTCAGGCGATGCGCCAGCGGTTCGAGAATATGACGGAAGAGGAGCGCGCGCAGATGCAGGCGCAATTCAGGCAGGGCGGTGGGCGACCAGGTAGCGGCGGCAACGCCCCGACCGGTGGGTTCGGCGGCGCATTGCCGGGCGTTTCCACCATGCTGACGCGCGCCGTCATCACCCTGCTGACCGAGCGCAGCGGACAGGCCGCAGGGGTTGTGCCTCAACCCGGCGCGGAACAGGCTGTGGCGGCTGCACCTACCGCAACCGCGCTGCCGGTCGCTACAGTCACCCCGACGCCGGAGGTCGGCATCTCCGTACCGATCATTACCCTGGTGCCGTGGCGCACCCCGGAATCAGCGGTCACTGTGACGCCCACGCTGACCACTACCCCGGCAGCGGCGACGAATGCTTCGGCAAACACCCCAACAAAGGCTTCCACGTCTGCTGCCGTGCAAGCCCAGGCAACTACCAAGATCCAAGGGGCATTGGTGCAAAAACCCGACACCGATCCCGGCCCCCCTCTGACCATTGAGGTCACGACCAATACGGCGGAGCCGAATCCGCTGCTCGAGGGGACTCTGATCTATCGGGTTGCCGGTTTTGTGCACAATCCTACGGATGCGACCTACGCGCTGACTGCAGTTCACGTTACATTTTTCGATGCTGACGGCTTCAGGGGCGCGTTTTATCCTTTCCCCAACAACCGGGGTGGCAAGCCCAGCGGGGAGTACATCACCCATGGCAGAATGCAAGCTGACTTTGGGTGCAGTTTGTTGGGGCCTGGCGAGTCTTGCCCGTTTGTCGCCGAGCTCGCCGGACAGAATATGGCGTCTTTTCTGGTCCATCCAGATGCGGTGGTGGCGGAATGGCATGAATCCGTCGGGGTGACGTTAAGCGATACGAAGATTGCGGATACCGGCACGAACTACGTGCGTATCAGCGGTACGGCGACGAATCCCAATGCGTACGCGCTCAAAAACATCACGATTTCGGCGTTGTTGCTTGATGACAGCGGTCAGATCGTGAGTATGGGTACGGGCGTCGTGACCTCTCTTGAGGCCGGCGCTGCGACGAATTTTGAAGTCTACGTCGCAAAGAAGCCTTACGCGACCTATCAACTTCTTGCTCGAGCCGAACAGTCGGTCAACTGAGGCATTGACGTTTGCTGCCCCATCCATCCACAGCCCCGCCGGGAAGTGTCTGTCGGGGCTGTTGTGTTGAAACTTACGACTTTCAGGAAGCGTATTCAAAGCGGAATCATACTTCCTGTCGGAGTGGTAATGTGACAAAGTAAGGTACAATTATACTAGGCGCACAGTAAAATTTCCTTATTCCTGTCAGCAGATTAAGCAGATTTAGCAGATTATGCGCTGTAAATCGGTCAAAAATCTGCTTAATCTGCTAAATCTG